>JBEKVL010000355.1:0-6860 GCA_049514055.1 Tepidisphaeraceae bacterium
TGGGACTATTGCACCGGGACAAGACCGTGAAACTCGGAGCCAAGAACAAACGCCTCAAGGCCGGCCGAAACCGCGAATATCTCCTCCAAGTGCTGTTATCGAAGGCGGAAGCCAAATGATTCTGCCCTGGTTCTTTAACCTGGACATTTAATCTGTGGAATGGCGTTTGCGTTGGAGGGGTGTGCAGGAAACAGCTTCGTCAGACGGTTGCCCCATGCACAGTAAATAGGCGGCTCGTCGAACCGACTGGATTGCTGCATATGGAGTAAACGCCATGAAATTCAACGGATACCAGCTCGACGGGTTCTTCGACGAGATGTTCGAAGAGTGGTCGCGGCCGCGCGGTGCCTCCCGGCCACTCATGGAACTGATTGAATCTCTGCCGGATGGCGATCTGGCCCGGCGGCAGAAGGCGGCCGAGGTCTCGCTCTTCAATATGGGCGTGACGTTCCTCGTCTATGGCCACGATTCCGGCACGGAAAAGATCTGGCCGTTCGACGTGGTACCGCGGGTTATCGGAGCGGCCGACTGGCGCATTGTGGAAACGGGATTGAAACAGCGGATCAAGGCGCTGAATGCGTTTGTCAACGACGTCTACCACGAGCAGAAGATCCTCAAGGACAGGGTGGTTCCCGAGCAATTGATCCTGGGACATCCGGGTTACCTCAAGCAGTGTGTCGGCGTGAACCCGCCCAACAGCGTGTGGTGTCACATCAGTGGCATCGACTTGGTGCGCGAGCGCGATGGGAAACTGTATGTGCTCGAGGACAACCTGCGCTGTCCATCGGGCGTGTCGTACGTGCTGGAGAATCGCGAGTTGCTCAAGCGGACTTTGCCGGCCGCGTTTTCGCGGATGCGGATCCGGCCGGTGGATGAGTACCCCAGCAAACTGCTGGAGATGTTGCAGTCGATGGCCCCGACGCAGGCGCAGCGGCCGACATGCGTGTTGCTGACGCCGGGGATGTACAACTCGGCCTACTTCGAGCACACCTATCTGGCGCAGCAGATGGGCATCGAACTGGTCGAAGGCGCCGACTTGGTCGTGCGCGACGGCTGGGTGTTCATGCGGACGACGCGCGGGTTCCAGAAAGTGGATGTGATTTACCGGCGGATCGACGATGAGTTCATCGATCCCAAGGCGTTCCGGCCGGATTCGATGCTGGGCGTGCCGGGTTTGCTCGAGGTGTGGAAGAACGGACGCGTGGCGCTGGTGAACGCTCCGGGCACGGGCGTGGCCGACGACAAGGCGGTGTACGCCTATGTGCCGCGGATGATCAGGTATTACCTCGGCGAGGAGGCCATTTTGAGCAACGTGCCGACGTACATCTGCGAGGAGGAGGAAGACCGCAACTATGTCCTGAGCCACCTGCACGAGTTGGTGGTAAAGGCGACGAACCAGTCGGGCGGATACGGGATGCTGATCGGGCCGCATTCGACGGACGAGCAGCGGGCGGTGTTCGCGGAGAAGATCCGCGCCAACCCGCGAAACTACATCGCCCAGCCGACGCTCGGGCTGTCGCGCGTGCCTACGCTTGTGGACGGACACTTCGAGGGCCGGCATGTGGATTTGCGGCCGTATGTCCTGAACTTCGGCAACGACATCTACGTGCAGCCCGGCGGGCTGACGCGCGTGGCGTTGCGGAAGGGATCGCTGGTCGTGAATTCGTCGCAGGGCGGCGGGAGCAAGGATACATGGGTTGTGGAAGAGACGGCGCAGTGAAAGCGGAAGGCGCGGAGGCAATGAGGCGCGAAGGCACAAAGTGAGGATCTGGCGGAAACGAGGATGTAATGTTGAGCAGGACTGCCAATGCGATCTACTGGATGAGCCGTTATATCGAGCGCGCGGAGAATGTTGCGCGCGCCATCGATGTCAACCACCACATGATGCTGGACATGCCCGGCCGGAGCAACCAGCAGTGGATGCCGCTGGTGACGACGACCGGCGATCATGGGGACTTTGCCGAGCGGTACAAGACCGCGGAGCGCGAGCATGTGATCGAGTTCATGACGCTGGACCAGAAGAACCCGAACTCCATCGCCTCGTGCATCTTCACGGCCAGGGAGAACGCCCGCGGCGTGCGGCCGGCGATCTCCGGAGACATGTGGGAGTACATCAACCGGTTCTACCTGATGCTCAAAGAATCCACGACGCTGGAGACGGCGCTGAACTCAACGTATGAGTTTTGCACGCGCGTTAGGGAGTGTTGTCACCTGGTGAACGCGGCGACAGACTCGACGATGTCGCACGGCGAGCCGTGGCGATTCGCGCAACTCGGGCGGATGCTCGAGCGGGCGGACCAGACGTCGCGCATCCTGGACGTTAAGTATTTCATTCTGTTGCCGGCGGTGGATTATGTGAATACGCCGTTGGACTCGCTGCAGTGGTCGGCGCTGCTCAAGAGCGTGTCGGCGTACGCTATGTACCGGCGCGACTACGGCCGGATCGATCCGCATAGTGTCGTGAAATTTCTATTGTTGGACGACAGTTTCCCGCGAGCGGTGCGGTTTTGCGTGGCGGCGTGCGAGGACTCGATGCGGGCCATTACCGGCTCGCCGCGCGGAACCCACCAGAACGAGGCCGAACGGCTCGTCGGCCGGCTGCGGGCACAGCTCGACTATCAGCAGATCCGAGAAGTCATGAACTCGGGATTGCACGAATACCTGGACCAGGTTCAGACCGAAATCAACGGGATCGACAGCGAGATTTACGCGGCGTTCTTCCAGGTGAATGGGACGCAGGCACATACGCAGACCCAGACACAGATGCAAACGCAGGTCGCTTGATCGAAAGAGAGCCATGAGCATTCGAGTCGCACTGCATCATCGAACCGAGTACCGCTACGAACGGCCCATCAGCCTGTCGCCGCAGGTCGTGCGGTTGCGGCCCGCGCCGCATGCGCGGATGCCGATCGTGAGCTACTCGCTCAAGGTCGAGCCGGCCGAGCATTTCGTGAACTGGCAGCAGGATCCACACGCCAACTGGGTCTCGCGATATGTGTTCTCGAAGAAGACCGAGAAGCTGGTGATCGAAGTCGACCTGGTGGCCGACATCGTGGTGGTCAACCCCTTTGATTTCTTCATCGACGAATACGCCGAGCACTTTCCGTTTGAATACGAGTCGGCAGTGAAGAAGCAGCTTGCTCCATACCTGGAGCTTGAGGAAGGCGGTGAATTGATCGAGCGGTTCGTGGCCACCATCGACCGGTCGCGGCGAAGAAACGTCGATTTGATCGTGGACATCAACCAGAAGATTCAGCGGGAATTGCAGTACGTGATCCGCATGGAACCGGGCATACAGTCGCCCGAGCAGACGCTGGCGCTGCGCTGCGGTTCCTGCCGGGATTTCGCCTGGTTGACGGTGCAGGTGCTGCGGCGCATGGGCCTGGCGGCGCGGTTCGTCAGCGGCTATTCGATCCAGCTTCGCCCCGATGAGAAGTCCCTGGACGGACCCAGCGGCGTGGAGCGGGACACCACCGATCTACATGCGTGGGCGGAACTGTATCTGCCCGGCGCCGGCTGGATCGGCATGGACGCGACCTGCGGCCTGCTGGCTGGGGAAGGCTACATTCCGCTGGCGGCGGCGGCGCACCATCGCGACGCGGCGCCGCTGACGGGGCTGCTCGAACCGTGCGAGTCGACGATGGATGTCGAGATGTCGGTGCGGCGCGTGCTGGAGTCGCCGCGCTCGACGCTGCCGTACTCCGAAGAACAATGGACCCAGATCGACGCCATGGGGCAGCGCGTGGACCGTGAACTGACGGCCGGCGATGTGCGGCTGTCGATGGGCGGCGAGCCGACGTTCATCTCCATCGACGACTACGAAGCGGCCGAGTGGACCGTGGCGGCCGTGGGCGAACACAAGCGCAAGTTGTCGGAGACGCTGATCCGCCGCCTGCGCGAGAGTTTCGCGCCGGGCGGCTTGCTGCACTTCGGCATGGGCAAGTGGTATCCCGGCGAGCCGCTGCCACGCTGGTCGCTGGCGTGCTTCTGGCGTAAAGATGGCGTTCCCATGTGGAACGACCCGTCGCTGATCGCCGATGAGACCGTTGACAACGGGCACCGGATGCCGCTGGCGTCGCGGTTCATCACGGCTCTGGCCGGGCGGCTGGAATTGGCGGCACAGTACGTGATTCCGGCGTTTGAGCCGCCGGAGAAGCCCGGCGGCGCCATCGGAGCCATCGCGGGGTATGTGCTTCCGCTGCATCGCAACCCCAATCCGGGTTGGGTTACCTGTGAGTGGGAACTTCCGGACGGAATGTGCGTGCTCATTCCCGGAACTTCGCCCATTGGACTGCGATTGCCCACCGCGGACCTGCCGGGCGATCCCGCACCCAGCACGGTCTATGAGCAGGATCCGTTTGAGGCCAGGGGAAACCTGCCGCTATTCTGCGCCGAGAATGACTGGGATTTCCAGCAGAAGCGCGTGACCACAGGCGCTGGTACCGTGACCCTGACACGGCCGCAGGCCCGGCCGCGGCGGGCCAGGCCCAAGACGGTGAGCTGGGTGATCCGCACGGCGCTGTCGGTGGAGCCGCGCGGAGGGACATTGCATGTGTTCTATCCGCCGGTGTCAACACTTGAGCATTTTCTGGAACTCACTGTGGCGATCGAGGCCACCGCGTCTGAACTGCACGTCCCGATCGTGCTCGAGGGATATGCGCCGCCCGCGGACCATCGCGTGAATGTGCTCAAGGTGACGCCGGATCCCGGCGTGATTGAGGTCAACGTACACCCGGTGCTGAACTGGGGCGATCTGGTGGAGAACACAACCAGGCTGTACGAACAAGCGCGGTTGTCGCGGCTGGGAACGGAGAAGTTCCTCATTGACGGGCGGCACACCGGCACGGGCGGCGGGAACCATGTGGTGTTCGGCGGGCCGAGTCCGGCCGACTCGCCGCTGCTGCGCCGGCCCGATCTACTGGCCAGCCTGGTGGCGTACTGGAACAATCATCCCGCGCTGAGCTATCTGTTTTCGGGCCTGTTTGTGGGGCCGACGAGCCAGGCGCCTCGCGTGGATGAGGCGAGGCAGGAGTCGGTGTACGAACTGGGCATCGCATTGTCGCAGATTCCCCGGCGTGACGGCGGCTGGATCGCTCCGTGGGCCATCGATCGGATCCTGCGTAACGTGCTGGTCGATATGACCGGCAACACGCATCGCGCCGAGTTCTGCATCGACAAGCTCTTCTCACCGGATTCGTCGAGCGGGCGGTTGGGATTGCTGGAACTGCGTTCGTTCGAGATGCCGCCGCATGCCCGCATGAGCCTGGCCCAGCAGCTTCTGGTACGAACGCTGATCGCGTGGTTCTGGAAGCAACCGTATCGTAGCCCCCTGGTACGCTGGGGCACGTCGATCCACGACCGCTTCATGCTGCCGCATTTCATCGAGGACGATCTGCGGATGGTGGTGAAGGAACTGAATGTGGCCGGCTACGCGTTCAAACCAGAATGGTTCCGGCCGCACGTCGAATTCCGGTTCCCATTCTACGGCCTGGTCCACTACGACGGGATGTCGCTCGAACTGCGTCAGGCAATCGAGCCGTGGCATGTCCTGGGCGAGGAGCCGGGCGGCGGGGCCACGGTGCGATACGTCGACTCATCGCTGGAGCGGTTACAGATAAAGATGTGCGGGCTGCACGATGGCGAACGATTCGCGGCGGCGTGCAATGGGCGGCGCGTGCCGCTGACGCCCACCGGAGTCCCGGGCGAGTGTGTGGCCGGCGTGCGTTTCCGTGCCTGGCAGCCGGCCAAGGCGTTGCATCCCACCATCGGCGTACATGGGCCGCTCACGTTCGATCTGGTGGACAAGTCGAGCCGGCGCGCGGTGGCCGGTTGCACGTATTACGTGTCTCACCCGGCCGGGCGTAACTACACCACGACGCCCGTGAACGCCAAGGAGGCCGAGGCCCGGCGGCTGTCGCGGTTCTGGCCTATCGGCCACACGCCCGGGCATGAGATGGCGCTGTCGGATGAGGCGGTGAATCCGCTGTATCCGCTGACATTGGACATGCGGATGGTGTAAACGAAACGGCGGTTCTTCCAGCCCCGTTCAGGGGCGGAAGATAATAGCCCACGACGTAAGTCGTGGGGAAATGTGGTGGAAAAAACTCGACAGCCCCGTAGGGGCGAAAGAAGCGTTCTTTCGCCCCTGGGGGCTAGGAAAGACCGGAATCATCTTTCCCCATGGCTTACGCCATGGGCCAAGTTGTTTCGCCCTTCCAGGGCTAAATACATCGTGCATGATGAATCGAACCGGCTATTATGGGCACATGGCAATGGACGGACCCGAGACAGCGTTGCAGAGCCCGGCCGCCGCCGTACTTAGCGGCTATCGACCCGAAGCCGGGCTCTTTGACGAGGCGCGCGCCGAGGATGGCTCCTGGCGCGAGCATTGGCGGGAGATCGTCACGGCTCTCGATCAACTCGGCGTGCAGGAACTCAATCAGCGCTGGGCGCAGGCCCAGCGGACGATCCGCGAGAACGGGGTGACGTATAATGTCTACGGAGATCCTCGCGGACTGGATCGGCCGTGGGAACTCGACCCGATTCCCCTGGTGATGCCGGCCGGCGATTGGCGGCAGCTCGAGCGCGGGATCGTGCAGCGGGCCAGGCTGGTCGAGGCGGTGCTGGGGGACGTCTACGGCCCACGGAAACTTCTCGAAGACGGGTTGATATCGCCCGCGGCCGTGTTCAACAATCCGGGATTCGTGCGCTCGAGTCACGGGTTCGAGCCGGCGGGTGGACGACGGCTCCATTTCTATGCCGCCGAAGTGGCCCGCGGCGAGGATGGCCGCTGGCGCGTGCTCGCGGACAAGATGCACCCGCTCAGCGGAGCTGGCTATGCCCTGGAGAATCGCATCGTC
>JBEKVL010000356.1:0-6855 GCA_049514055.1 Tepidisphaeraceae bacterium
GGTGAGGGTCTTCCTTCTGAAGGAGGGAGAAGAACCGGTCCCAGTCTTCCATTTTTTTCCCGGGCCGGCCCGGGCGCTGGGCGGTCATGAAGTCATACTCGTTGGCCAGTGACCACCACACGTTGCGATAAGCAGACAGCCGGGCAATGCAGTAGCGCAGGTAGCGGTCATCCTGCTCGGGGCTCATGTTCTTGAAGCCCCAACGGTCATAGGGGTGCCAGAGGATAATGTCGGCTTCGATGCCCAGCTTCTGCAGATCGAGAATGCGCTGTTCGAAATGACGCCAGAACGCCGGGTCGGTCTTGTCGAAATCGAAGCTGTATTTCGCGTGTGTCGTGCCCTTGGGCGTAACGGTGGATCCCTGGGGAAATCCAGGGTTAGAGACGTAGGGGTAAATCGTGGGATCGTTCTTGTTGTAGGGCATGTCCTTGGGAAAGACAATCATCCGCATCTTGTTGAACGAGGCCGTCTCCAGCGTCTTAAGCGTCTGCTCCTGCAAGGCCTCGGTCTGATGCACCCACGCATAGCAGGTTGTGCCGAACTGGTGATACGGCGTGCCGTCGGCGTAGCGGAAGTAGAATGTGTTGAAGACCTGCACCGGGCCATGGTTGTTGGCGGAAGGCGCGGCGACGACAAAAACCCCGGTCTTCCCGTTGAGGTCGGGGGTGGCGCTTTTGGTTTCATAGCGCCATTCGCCGTTGGTGGGCGGGCTGAACCGGATGCAATAGGTGTCTCCGCCGTCCCAAAAGCCGGGCACGACGATGGTGCGGTCGCCCTGGATGAAGCGCGCGCCAAGCCGCACGTCCAGATAGGGATTTCCCCCACTGGGTCCCTTAAGGGTGATTTCCTCGACGCCCCATCGTTCCGTCGCGCCCCAGGAGCGCGCGGCCAGTGTGAAGCTGAGGAGCGTCACTCCAATTGCGATGGTGAGAGGAAGAGGTTTCATAGTGCTTGTCCTTGGGAACTGCCGATGATCTCAGGGCTGGCCCGGCTTCTCCGCCTGTGGCGTAGATTGCCTGGAGGGGTCTGTCGACGCCTGCAAGTCGCGATCAAGGGCGGCGCCATTGAAGGGAATGACGATGACCTTGCTCCCGTGCCCGTCGCCGCCCTTGTCCTGCTCCTTTTCGACATCGATGGCCGCCAGCGTCATGGCGACGACGTGGCCGTTCTCGATGTAGACCGCGGGCCGTTCGACCTTGTTCCAGCGGTTCACGGTGCCGTCCGGGTAACGGACAATAGACTCGCGAGGATCGTACGCTATGCCGCGATTGGTCCAGTCATGAATGCCATCGACGGAGGTGAGGTGATAGGCCTTCCGGGTGGACCAGGAGTTGACCACGATGTGGTAGAGGCCGCCGGAATACCAGATGCACGGATCTTCGAGGTTGGGAATGCCCTTGGGATAAACCGAGCCGCTCTGGCGCTTGTAAGGGCCGAGGATGCCCTTGTCGCTGGTGAAGATACTGCCATCGCGCTGCGTGAACTCAAGACTGCCGTCCGGGCGAACCATGAGCGAGACATTGGAACCGTGCCAGCGCGGGTCGCCTTCAACGGTGATAGCGCCAAGGTGCTCCCACGGGCCATCCAGCGATTTGGAGACATAGACCTCGGTGGGACGGGTTTCACTGACGTAGATGGCGTAGCGGCCGTCGGGCAGCGTGAGGGCGCCCACATTGTGTCCCCGGCCGCCCGCGTCGTTGGGCCAGCAGAGGCCTTTATCGACGTAGGGTCCCATCAGGGAATCGGAAACAGCGTGGACGGCAACCGAACCGAACCAACCGTTATGGCCCCTGGATTCAGCCCAACGGCTGGCGAACATGTGGTACTTGCCGTCGGCGGCCTTGATGATCTGGCCGTCCCAGTAACAGTACTTCTTGATGGTGGCGTCTTCCAGGCCGTTGTTGGCGTCGCGGGGAAGGACGTTGGGAGCGCCCCAGGCGTCGCGGGACAAGGCACCTTGCGGCGGAGTGGGGAGGAAGTAATCGATGAAGGTCTTCTTCAATTCAGCCGGAGCCTGCGCGGTCTCGGCGGAAAGAACGGTGATTTCCGCCACGCTGGCGACGTTGTTGCCGTTGACTGCCGTCAAGGCGGTGAAACGGAAGAACCGCGCGGCGACCGGTTCGAAGCGAACTTCCTGAGGGATGGGGTTGTTGCGGATGTTGCCGAAGCGGCCTTGAGCGATATTGGCCGTCCAGCTCTTTCCGTCTTCGCTGGTCTCGAAGCGATAGGAATCGACCACGCCGACGCGATTCCGGCCGCGGGGAGGGACGTAACACAGCCCGCCGACCCGCCGGGAACTGCCCATGTCAATCGTCAGGGAATGCGGAAGCGGCGAATCGGCCGACTGCCAGAGGGTGGACGAGTCGCCGTCGATCGCGGCAGCGGCCTTGTCGGCTTCGGTGGGCTGGCGATCGTCCAGGGCGATCACCTTCCAGCCTGTCGGCGCAAAGCCCGGGAAAGCTCTCGAGGCCATCATGCCGAGCCGTCCATCCGCCGCCACGCAAGCGGCATTGATCGTGCCGCCCGCTGCAAGATCGATAGGCGAACGGTAAGCGGCCGATTTGGCGGTCGGCATGGTGCCGTCAATCGTGTAAACCACAGGCAAGCCCTTGGGACTGCTGATCGTCACCGAACCACTCACGTCGCGCTCGGCAATAACTGGCGGCTGAACCAGCTCAGCCTGCTTGAAAAGCCCGATCTCCGCCAGCGTCGGCTCCAGGCGCGCAGCGGTGATGCGGATGCGCACCTGGTCGGTCTTGGCCGGCGACTTCAGCCGCGACAGCCGCTTGTAGCCGATGGTCGTCCGCTCTTCCACCGTCTCGGCCGTTTCCCACTTCGATCCGTCCCAAACTTCAATGGAGAAGCCCTCGATGCGCTGACTGCGACGGTCCACCGCTTCCTGCAGCGACACCACATCGAACGTAACCGCAGAGGGCAGTTTCAACGTCAACTCGGCCGAGGTCTTGCCCGGCGCGGCTTCCCACCACGTGTCGAGATTGCCATCCAGGGCCAATGGCGGCTGGTCGGCCGCGTTGGATGAGTCGGCCGTCAGCGTGCCGCCGGCGGCGAGATTCTTGGCGAAGGTGTCGCGAATCACCTGCGACGATAGGTTCAAGGAGGCAAGCTGGTTGTCGGGAATGAGCCCGCGATTGTCGGGCGAGAGGTTGAGCAGCCACACGCCGTTGCGGCCCACCGACTGGTAATAGGTGTTGACCAGATCTGCGGCCGTCCGCACGCCTTTCCCTTGTGCCCAGAACCACCCGTAGAGAATCGGCTGGTTGACTTCGGCCGGATACCACCAGAGATACGAGTCCGGCATGAGCTTGGCGCGGCTGCCGAGATCCCTGCCTCCCTGGTCCGGCCAGGCGAAGGTCTCAGGCGCCTTGGACAGGGGAAGAACGCTCCATTCGGTGGTGCGGCCGACCCCGCCTTCGTTACCGACCCAGCGCACGTCCGGCCCTTTGACGGCGATGACCGCTTCCGGCCGAAGCTTGCGAATCAGGTCGTACCACGCGGTGTAGTCGTAGGTTTCCGGGACGCTGCGGTCGGGGTTGGCGCCGTCGAACCAGACTTCGTGAATCGGCCCGTACTCGGTCAGCAGCTCGTAAAGCTGGTTCAGGAAGTAGCGGTTGTAGTCGTCCACCTCGTAGGTGTAGCCCTTGAAGCCCTCCGGCGGCGTGCGCCCTTTGGAGGGATCTGTCGTGAAGCTGGCCGGATCGGTGGGGATTGTCGAGCGGAGCTTGGGGCTCCCGTTGCCGTAATAAGGGCGGGGATTTGTCGGGTTGGTTTTCAACTGATACAGGTCGGCCGGCGAGAGGTAGAACCCCAGCTTGATGCCGTGCTTCCTGGCCGCGTCGGATATATCCCGAAATTCATCGCCTTTGCCTCCGCGCCACGGACTGGACGCGACCGAATGGCTGGTGTAGCGGGTCTGCCACAGGCAGAGGCCGTCGTGGTGTTTGCAGACCGGAACCACCAGCTTGCCTCCGGCATCCTCGATGGCGCGCATCCATTGCTCCGCGTCGAAAGCCGTGGGATTGAACACGGAGGGGTCTTCCCGGCCGCTGCCCCACTCCACGCCGCGGAAAGTGTTGGGGCCAAAGTGGATGAAGAAGCTCCGCTCCAGGCGCATCCAGGCGGTCTGGTTCGCACGTGGCAACACCTTTGCCGCTTTCTCGGCGATCACGGCAGGGGAATCCTCTTTGCCGATGACCTGCAGCGTGGCATAGGGAATCGATGGCGCAGCAGCGGTGCCGGAATTCAAGTCAGCGGGCTGCGAATGAGCGGCAGCGCACATCGTGAGCACGAGAGCGACCGGGAGAATGTGTTTGATGGTCCGATTCATGATGCTTCCATTGGTTGTGGGAGGTTTTGCCATGAGTTGCTCAAAACCGTACGTCCGGTGGTGTGAGAGGACGGTGGAGGGCAACCTCCGCCTCCTGCCCGATCCTTAAAACCGCATGAAGAAATCCCAAGTCTCTTTGGCAATCCAGTTGACATTAGATCCAGGATCTCGCGCGTTATCCGTATGCCCGCCTACGAAGGAGCCAAATATCACGGGATATTCCTCCGGACACGCTTTGAACTCCGTGGTGAGATGCGTGGGAGTGGTTGCGATGGGGATTTCGGGCAGTTCTTTAACCCCGTTGTCTTCGAGATGCGTCAGGACGCAATATTTTCCGCCTTCTTTACGTGCATCCGAGTTGATCCACTTGCAGGTGCCGTCACGGGTGCCGGTCGTGCTATAAAACGCAATGGGGCCGTGCTTGTTGGGAGGAAGATAGATATTCCAATTGGCCGGGGCATAACAGGCAGCGGCGCGCACATCTTGCTGGAAATCCAACGAGAGCGAGTAGGTGACCATCGCGCCGAAACTAAAGCCGCAGCAGAATATGCGAGAGGTATCCACGCTCAGCTTATCCTTGAACAGTGCCAGCATGTCGGCAAAGAAGACATGGTCTCTATCATCACGCATCCGCCAGGGAGAACGGTCGGAGTTTCCCTCGGGCGCCACGAAAATGACGGGAACATTATCCCTCTCGGCATAGGCCTTCAGTCCGTAGAACTTGTTGTTCACCATCGTATTCATATTCCCGCCCATCATGTGCATGGCAAAAATCAACCGGTGGGGTTTGTTCTTGTCGTAGTTTGCGGGAATGTCGATGATGTATTTGCGGTCCAGGCCGGCGCTCGTAATGGTGTAGGTTCCGCTTTTGAAATCCCCAAGCTCTTTGCCGCAACCGGCGCTCGGGACGGGAGCGTTCTTCAACTTACGAGAGTCGGGTATGGATGATGAGGGCTGCTCCGCCGCCCGCGACCGCTGCATCGGGACCACGAGAAGACTCAACCCCACCAGCAAACCAATGCCCGCTTTTGACAGAAGACGTCCTGAACTGGCGATCAACATCACGACCTCCGATCCGGAAAAAAGGACGGCTGGAAACCCGTACCAGCGGCAGCGTACAGCATATCAGCCGGCGGCGTCCTGGCAAAAGGTGGCAATGCCTACTCGACAGTCATACTCCCGGATACCTCCTGCTGCAATCGCCAAACGCCCAGCGTGAGCTTGGTCCCTTTGGCAGGCCGGCGAAGGCATGGTGAAGCTCATCTACGCTGCGGATTTCCTGGTCCTGGCACTTCAGGATCACATCGCCCTGCTTGAGTCCGGCTTTCTCCGCAGCGCTGCCAGCGGGAACCTCAATCAGGATTCCCCCGATCTCGCCGCTCAGGCCGTAGGCGGAGATAGCCGAGTTCGGCCCTCCGGCCCAAGCTCCAGCCGGAACTCCAGAATCGCCTCTCCCGGGAGTTTCATTTCGGCACGCAGGCTTAGTCGTCGCGGCCGATCGATATCAGTCACGCGCCATAAGTCAAGGGCATCGCCATAGCTGAGTTGCAATGGGTGCCGCCGGCCGCGATGAAGACCCGGGCCGCCAATCAATCGGTCTATGGCTCCGCGCAGGCACCAGAGCCAGTCAGCAGCGTAATAACCGTGGCCGCCGCCGACTTTGCAGATCGCTCCAAACAACACCTCCGGTGAGGCGGCGACATCGATACTGCGCTGATGGACAAAAACCCTGCCACCGGCCCAGTCGGGGTCGCGAGGCACAACGCCTGCATCGCTCCAGGCTGTTTCCACGTCGGCCGTCTTGAGTTTGCCAAGGGCGGCCGCGATAGCCTGGCGCACGTTCAGTAGTTCCTGCGGCATCAGTTGCTGGGCGGTGTCATCGCGGCAGACCACGCGATTGCGAAGCCCCTCGCCCAGCGGCCGGGCGATCCGGTAACTCACTGGCATCACCAGGTGAATCCAGAGCGAACTGAGGCGGGGTGTGAGAAAACGGACCGGAATGACCCAGCGGGGGCGCAGGCCGTGGACAAGCAGCGCTCGACCTCGCGCCGGGAGGTGAGATGCGCGTTGAGTTGATCGCCCAACTCGCCGAGGCCGCCCAGATAGATGATTCGCCGCACGCCTGCGTCACGGGCAGCACGGGCAAACGTCTCGGCCAGCCGCCGGTCGCGCTCGGCGTATTCCCGGCCGCTCGCCTCCATCGAATGAATCATGTAATAGGCGACGTCGCAACTGCGCAGTTGTTCCGTGAGACGATCACCATCATTGAGATCGACCTCGACAACTTCCACGCCGGGCCGCGATCGCCATGGCCGGGAATCAAGCTTGCGGTGGTCGCGGACCAGGCAGCGCAGCGCATGCCCCGCGTCCAGAAGCTTTGGGGCCAGACGCCCACCAAAGTATCCTGTTGCTCCGGTAAGGCAGATCTTCATGGTACGCCGGCGGTGGTGTTTCCGGGGCTCACGTCGGTCACGGCCCGGTGACTCGCCACGCCCCGCGCGAAGGCGGCC
>JBEKVL010000357.1:0-6854 GCA_049514055.1 Tepidisphaeraceae bacterium
TTCGCGTCATCAATGCGCTCATGAGTTTCGCCCGGCGTCGCCGCGTGGTCTTGGTGCGGGGCAATCACGATCCGGACGACAGTCTGCTCGCGGGCTGGGGGGTCGAGATGGTGGACGAGATGGTGGTTCCGGCCGGGCGGAAGAAGTACCTGGTCTGCCATGGCCACCTGTGGGACAAGTCGATGGGGTTGCCGCACTGGCTCATCAACGGCGCTGACACCGTCTATCACTTCGCACAGCGTATCGATCCGACTCACAGACTGGCCCGCGGCCTCAAACGCGGATGCAAGCACTTCTGCCGCTCGATCGCGGCGCTGCAGCGCCGGGCCGTTCTGGCCGCCAGAGAGCGGGGGCTGGACGGAGTGATCCTGGGCCATACGCACATGGCGCGCAACACCCGACAGGACGGAGTCCACTACCTGAACAGCGGATGCTGGACGGAAACGCCGTCGGCGTTCGTCGGCATTCGCCGCGGGCAGGTCCGCCGTTACTACTGGGAGTCGGTCGTCCGCCGTGCCGCGCGGGCAGGGGCTGTCCCAGACACGCGGGTGCTGCCGCTGTATCCCGCCTTGACGTTCCAAACGCAGGAGGCCGCATGAACCTGGCACATTGGCTGCACAACCGCTGTTTCAACCTGGTCCACGGGCATCAGCTTATCTACAACCAATGCTGGGAAGACCCCCGCCTGGACCGGCAGGCGATGCAGTTGAAGCCCCACGATGTGATGCTGGTCATCACTTCCGCTGGCTGCAACGTGCTCGACTATCTGCTGGATGAGCCGGCGCACATTCACGCGGTCGATCTCAACCTCCGGCAAAATGCCCTGCTGGAATTGAAGATCGCCGGCATCAGACGCCTGGAGTTCGATCAGTTCTTCGCCATGTTCGGCGAGGGGAAACTCGACGACGCGGCCGCGATCTACCGGTCGCAGTTACGCCGTGATCTGAGCGACCCGGCCAGGGCCTTCTGGGATCGGCATATCGGCTGCTTCGAAGGATCCGTCGCCCGCAACAGCTTCTACTTCCACGGAACCACGGGCGTCTTCGCCTGGCTGATGAACCTGTATATCGACTACGTGGCCGGGGCCAGGGAGATCATCGACGCCATGCTTGGCGCTTCCACGGTCGAGGAGCAGAGCCGGCTTTACAGTGGACAGCTTCAGCCGATCTTCTGGAAGAAACCCGTGCGCTGGGCGGTGCGGAGGAATGCCACGTTGTCGTTGCTCGGCGTCCCCCGGCCGCAGCGGGAGCAGATCGAGCGCGATTATTTCGGCGGGATCGGCCAGTTCATGGAAGACTGCGTGCGAACCGTTTTCGGTGCCCTGCCGCTGAAGGACAACTATTTCTGGCGAGTCTACCTCACCGGCCGCTACACGCGCGACTGTTGCCCCAACTACCTCAAGCGGGAGAACTTCCAGCGGCTCAGATCCGGGTTGATCGACCGGGTCAGCATTCACACAACTTCGGTCGCGGGGCTGCTGGAACGGGAGAAGTTGCACATCTCGCGCTACGTGCTGCTGGACCACATGGACTGGCTCAGCGCCGGCGACGGCGCGAGCCTCCAGCAGGAGTGGCAGGCGATCGTGAACCGCGCCGCCCCCGACACGCGCGTTCTCTGGCGCAGCGCCGGCAGCCGCACCGATTACGTCGACCGTGTCGCGGTTGCCGTCGGCGGCCGGTCCCGCCGTGTCGGCGACATCCTGAACTATCACCGCGAGGAGGCCAACCGTCTCCATGCCGTCGATCGTGTCCATACTTACGGCAGTTTCAGCATCGCGGACCTGGCAAAGTGCTGAGATGAAAGTGCTGAGTGCTGAGTCGAAGGACAACTCGGCACTCGGGACGCAGCACCCGGCACTCAGGACTCAGCACTATGTCTACGTTTGCCGACCTCAAGATCCTCTACCACCTCGTCTGCTCGCCCATCCACGGACAGACGCACGCGGAGCGGCTGGACAGCTTCTACCGGCCGCAGGCGACGGCCTACGACCGTTTCCGTGAGCGGTTACTGCAGCATCGACGCGACCTGTACGATACGCTGCCGGCGCCCGCCGGCGGGATCTGGGTGGACATGGGCGGTGGGACCGGCGGCAATCTGGAATACCTTGGAGACCGCATTCACCAGCTTTCCCGCATACTCGTTGTCGATCTCTGCGCGTCGCTGCTCGAGGTCGCCCGCAATCGCATCATCGAACGCGGATGGAAGAACGTCGAGGCCGTTGCCGGAGATGCAACCTCATTTCAACTCGATGGCCAACCGGCCGACGTCGTCACCTTCTCCTACTCGCTGACCATGATTCCCAACTGGTTTGCGGCGATTGAGAACGCGTGGCGCCTGCTCCGTCCGGGCGGCGTCATCGGCGTGGTCGATTTCTACGTCTCGCAGAAGTATCCACCCAGGGGACAACGCCGCCACTCGTGGCTTTCCCGCACCCTTTGGCCGGCATGGTTCGGAGCCGACAACGTACACCTGGGGCCCGACCGGCTGGCGTACTTGCAGTGGCGTTTCCGGCAGGAAGAGTTGCACGAGTGCAAGTCAACAGTCCCGTATCTTCCGGGGGCAAGAGTCCCGTGTTTCGTGTTCATCGGGCGGAAGTAGTGTCGGCGAACCGGAAGCAGGTTGATCGTTGTCACGGGTCGGACTCGCGTGCAAACACAGGCGCACGATAAGCAGGCGCTCGGTGCGCAGCTCCGCGGTGATGGCTGCATTCAGCGCATCGGCATAGGCTTTGGTCAGAGACAGCCCAAGGCCGCAATGGCGGTCATCACCACTCGACGGATCCTTCCTCCAGAATGGCTGGAAGAAATGCCGCAGATCATCCGGGGTCAGCGTCGCAACGTCGTTGGCAATTTCCAGCACCAGCGCGCCTTGGTCGTGCCGGGCGGAACATGTCACCGCAGTGCCGGATTGGGCGTATTCGGCCGCGTTGGACAGCAGATTGAAGATGATTGCCTCCAGCAAGGTGGGGTCGGAGTCGATCAATATGTCGGCGGGAACCCGCATCTGGAATTGAAGACGGCGCTGCCCGGCCTGCTCCGACACCCGTTGCCAGAGCCTGTCGATCAGGGGAGCCAGGCTGAGGCGCTGCATGCTGAGGGTTTGTTGACCTGTCTCACAGCGGGCCTGGGCTAGCAGGGCGGCCACGATCGCTTCCATCCTTTTCGAGACCAGCAGGATGTCGGCAAGGGAGGCCCGGGCGGACTCGGGGTCCGCGCACATGAGGGCCACGTCGGCGGCCGCGCGGATTTCAGCGATGGGCGTGCGGAGTTCGTGTGCCGCGTTGGCGGTGAAACCGCGTTGGCGCCGCAGGGCATCGCAATACCGTTGCAGGAGGTAGTTCAATTTATCGCAGATTGGCAACAGCTCCCTGGGCATGCCGAGCGTGGGGAACAAGGCCGAATCGTCGTCGGGAGACTCCGACGCGGCCTTCCGGGCGAGTTTCTCGAGCGGGCGCAGACCGCGGTGCAGGGCCAGGGACATCAGGAAGATGGTTCCGCCCGACATCAGGACGACCATTCCCAGCACGGACAGCAGCAGCACCCGGGCCGGATCATCCACCGGAGCCCGGTCCTTCGCCAGCAGGAGCACCATCTTCTTGCCGGCGCTCGCGGACCCGGTTCCCGGATCGTCCGTGTCATCAGGACCGGACTTGAAGTCAAAGCTGAAATAGACGGCCCGCCCCACGCGGCCGTTGGGCATCTGGATGTCAGTCATCACCGGCCGATTGCTCTTCGCATCCGGAAACGGCAAATCCTTGCCGTCAAGGCTGACCGAGCGAACCAGCGGTTTGCCGTTGGCTTCCCATATTTCAAAGCAACTGGGACGACTGGCTCGGGCAAATTCGCCGTTGGTGGCGTCATACGCCTCGAGCCTCGGGGGATGGTCGTCCGTCCACCGCGAGCGGGAAATGACCACGCGAGCGCGGTTCATGACCGAAATGTCCAGTTTTTCGGCCAGTTCCTGACGAACATAGATGTACAGCACCACGCCCAGCGCCAGCGTCAGCAACACCAGACCCGGCACCACACCGACGATCAATCTTCCACGGATGGAGTGCATGACGTCTCCGTGCCGGCGGACTCTGGCTGAAAGACATATCCCATGCCCCGGCGCGTCTGGATCAACGACGCCACTCCCGGTGCGTCGATTTTTTTCCGCAACGAATAGATCGCCGTGTCGACAACGTTGCTCAGCGGATCCACGCGCTCATCGTAGATGTGATCCTCGATTTCCGTGCGGCTGACGACCTGGCCCTTTCGCAGCGCCAGGAACTCGAGCAAGGCGTATTCACGCGGCGTCAGCGACACCGCCCGGCCATCGACGTGGACGGTCTTTGCATTCAGGTCGATTTGCAAACCACCAAAACGAAGGTGAGAGTCCTTTGTTCCCTGGCTCCGGCGGATCAGTGCATCCACGCGGGCCAGCAGTTCTTCGAAGGCGAACGGCTTGACGAGGTAATCGTCAGCGCCGCTGCGCAATCCCAGGACGCGATCTTCGACACTATCGCGAGCGGTGAGAACCAAAACGTGCGTGGTACGCCCGGCGGAGCGCATACGCTTGAGCACATCCAGACCATCAAGCGCTGGCAGAGTCAGATCGAGGATGATCTCGTCATAGTCGGTGTTGCAGGCCATGCGCAGCCCATCCATGCCGTTGCCGATGGCATCGACGGCATAGCCCGCGGCGCGGAGTCCCCGCGTAACAGAGCGCTGCAGCAGAACGGAATCTTCCACGAGCAGGATTCGCATGGGTGATTGACGGTTCCTTAAAATGGTCTGAAAGAATTGTACAAGTCCAAGTGCTACCGTCCAATCTTCGGGGGAGGTAGAATGGGCCGGTCTGATGAATTATGATGAGAAGATGATGTAAAGCGGCACCTGCGTGAATTAATCAAATCTTAGCACTACTCCAATCCCCGGTAAACTTGGTCCGTTTATAGTCCCGTTTGTGGCGTAAGGCTGGTTGCGCTTCTTCTCCGATGTTGGAGTCAGCGGCGAGAGCTTAGTTGATTGTCTTTTGTGTCTTCTGGACGCACCCATGGGCGGTGCGCGCTCCTTGAAGAGGTGGAGTATGTCATCCAAGAATCTGTTTCATGGGATTTCCCCTCGCCGAGCGTTCACGCTCGTGGAACTCCTAGTTGTTATTGGAATTATCGCGCTTCTTGTTTCGATTCTGCTGCCGGCGCTAAACAAGGCCAAGGCCGCCGCGAATGCCATCAAATGCCAAAGCAACCTGCGGCAGCTTGGCATCGGCTTTGCGATGTATGCCCACGAATATAAGGACTGGTTGCCTTGGACCGGCAACAGCGACGGGAATGCCACCAGCAATCCGATCGGCCCTTGGGACGACACGGCCTACTGGGCGAACAGCGCGCCCAAGATCGTGGGCAAGAAAAGCTACTACGAGTTGCAGCAGCAGGCCGCCGCGGGGGGGATGCCCCTGGCGAAAGCGGACGCCAACAACCTGATGGTTTGCCCCAGCGCAGGGATGGCCGCCTCGGTCTCCTCCAGCGACATAGTCAACCCGGATGGAACCTTCACCATGTACGGGAACGCTCCTGGATCGCCGCCGCAATACCTTTTGAACGGCGCGGCGGCAGGCGCCGTGTCGGGCCAACCCGTCTACTGGTGCTACGTCATCAATTCCAAGCTGGACAACTCGTTGGGGAATATTTCTGTTGGATTAAACGACGGGGTAGTGAAGACCGGGTTCCTGAAACTCCCAGAATTGCGGCAGAGTTCGCTGACCGTGCTGCTGGTTGAGAAGATCATGCAATCGGGCGAAACCAACCCGCCCTATACCAGCCCGATCGCACGAGGCAAAACAACTTACACGCGCTTCACCGCACGACACAACAACGGTGGATATCTGCTGTTCGCCGACGGCCATGTGGGGTGGTTCAGTTGGGCCGAATTACAGCCGCAGAATGCCACCGGACTGTCGATGAATAACGCCGCGGGCAATCTGCCAAACAAGGTCATCTGGGATCCGTTCCAGGATCCCTTGTATTGAGGACGATCGTGAAGAGTTCAGAAGTTGACTGAGAATTACTGCCGAGGGAAGCACCGACGAGTTTCTTGATGTGCATACGCATGTCGCTCCATACGGTGCTCGTTTCGTGCAGACAAATCGGAGAGTAGACATGAGAAGCAAACAGAAACTTCGATGGATCCTGGCCGCGATCGCCGCGGCGCCGACGCTGCGAATGGTGATGCCGGCTCTCGCCGACACGCCGATGTTCAGTTTCACCGCCGGTGACCTGGTGGTTCTTCGCGGTGGTGATGCCACGAACTCTAACAACAGCACTGCGACCGCAGGCGAGGTCAGCGCCTACCTTGACGAATACACCCCTGCCGGAGCCTACGTTGGAACGATCTCCGTCGGCTCGAGTCTGACGCTTCCAAGTGTGGTCGCTGGTGGTGCTTCCCATGAAGGTGGGCTGAAGCTGTCGGTCGATGGGCACTTCTTGACCTTTGGCGGCTACACCACCCCAGCCGGGCTGAACCCTCGTCCCGTCGACGGCACGGAAACCGAAGTGATCGCAAGGATCGGCAATGCCGCGTCCTCGCTGGACACCTCGACGCAGATCACCCCGGCGCAGGGCACCGGGCAATCTCTCCACTCCGTGGCTTCCGTTGATGGCAGTCAATTCTACGTGACCGGGAAGTATCCGAGCGGCAGCACGGCCGGAACCGGGCTGAAGTATGTCACTGGCCTTGGCGCGACGGCCACGGTGACCACGCTGCAGGGCACCACGGATTGGCGCAGTGCGTTTATCACCAATGGCACGCTGTACGGTGGCACGGGCTCCAGTTCGGTCGGCACTCACGGTGCCTACCAGATTGGCAGCACCG
>JBEKVL010000358.1:0-10498 GCA_049514055.1 Tepidisphaeraceae bacterium
CAGGTTCAGCGGCCGCATGTTGTGCAGATGGAAGCCCGTCAGGCGGATGCCTACGGCCGGGGGGCTGTCACCGTTCGCGATCTGTTCATCGCGGCCTTGCGCATGCGGCCCGACCGGATTGTCGTGGGCGAAGCCCGCCGTGGCGAGGCGCTGGACATGATCCAGGCCATGACCAGCGGCCACCACGGCTCCCTGACCACCATCCACTCATCGAGCCCGGCCGATACCTGCTATCGCATCGAGACCATGGCCTTGATGGCGGATGTGGGAATTCCGCTATTTGCCCTGCGCCGGCAGGTTGCTTCCGCTTTGGACCTCATCGTCCACACCGCCCGCCTGCCGAGCGGGCGAAGACTGGTGACACACATCTCGCAACTTAAACTCGAAGAACAGTCGCTTAATTACCTGGTGAGTGATATATTCTCTCTAACGGGCCACGGTGAAGATATCCAGCTTAAATGGACCGGAGTTCGCCCTGAGTTGGCCGATGATATAATGTTGGGCGAACTGGCCGACCAGATCAATCTGACCCGGCCGCTGTTCGACGCGCCGCCCGCAACATAAGGCTCGACGTGAACGCAACAACACGATCAACCTCGCCGCCGCGTGTCCGTGGTGGGTTCCACCGGTTCCTGACGGGCCATCATCGCGATACGCGGGGGACGATTTCGATGGAATATATGCTGATCCTGGCTTTAATCGTCTTGCCGATCGCCCTTCTTCTGCCGATGTTTCTTGGGATGATCCGCCTGTACGGCGGCCGGGTGGTCTCGTTGATGGGCCTGCCGGTCCCATAACTGTGGGAATATGTCATCGTTGCGTGCGTTTGTTCAATTGGATCTGAACCAGAGAGTGTTATGAAACAGTGTCTGCTAAATTCGATCCGCAGCCTGCACAGAGACACACGCGGGGCCATGTCGGTCGAGAAGATCCTCATTCTCGGTCTTATCGCCCTGCCGATCGTCGTACTCCTGCTCGCCTTCCGCAAGACAATCGTCGGGTGGTTCCAGGACCAGCAGAACCAACTTCAGCCCTAGTATACGCTGGGTTGGTGTTGCGCAGGCACGCGGTCGGGCCGGAGTCGCCATGGACGATAGCCCCTCGAATCCCGACGTGATGGTATGCCCTTCCGTTTCCGGCGGGGATGATCAAGCCGTGTCGCTACCTGACTCTACCGTCAGTCTTCCTCCTGACAACATCTCCTGGATTGCCGTCTGGCTTGGGATCATCTCCGTGGCCTTGGCCGGGGCGACCATCGCGGTGCTGGGCGGTCGAGACGCCTCGCTGCTGCCGACACTTTGCCTGGTGCTGTGCCTGCTGGCCACCAGTTTCGACGCGGCCACCTCCCGAATCCCCAACCAATTGACCTACACCGCCATCCTGCTGGGACTCATCGCCAACATTCTGCCTGTGGCCGTCAGACTGGCCACCCCCGGCCTCAAACTCGGCTTCCTGGCGGCCGTTGGCCCCGCGCAGTCGCTGCTGGGCATGCTGGCCTGCGCCACGATCGGTCTCGGTTGCATGACCCTCGCCGGCATGGGCGGCGGCGACATGAAACTTCTGGCCGCCATCGGCGCAATCCTGGGTTTCAGCGCGGCCATGGGCGTGCTGTTCTGGACTCTGGTGGTCGGCGTGGTTTATGCCCTGATGAATCTCGTTGTCGGCGGCCGGCTCAACGCCACCCTTGGCGGCGTGACGCTCGATTTGCTGAATCTGCTGTATCTCCGGCAAGTCCCGGCACCGCAGGCTGCGACGACGCGCGTGATCCCGCTGGCCGTGCCGTTGCTCATTGCGTTGCCTGTGTCGCGATTTTCACATGCCCAGCATTTTCTGGCGTGGCTTGCGGGCGGAACGTAAGGAACAAACGTGCTTGTGGATCGCCAACAACTTCCGGGCTTGCAGCACGTCGAGTCAAGATTACCGCGGATCGCAGGCGGTTGGCATGGTTTGCGGTCAGGATGTGTTTCCCGGAACAACGGCCGCGCCGCCTCGTTTCGCCGCCGTGGCACGGTATCGGTTACGTTCATCCTCACGCTGCCGATCTTCCTGTGCATTATCGCGATCCTGGTGCAGTATGCACTGATGCTCAATGCCCGCATCATGGTGCAGTACGCCGCAGAAACGGCCGCCCGGTCGGCCGTCACCGCCGTGCCCGATCAGCACGAGGAAGCCATCGCCCGCGCCGCGCGGACTTCGCTGGTGACACTCTCTCCGCAGGCGACGACTGCCGTCGATCCGGAAGCCACCGCCATGGCCGACGCCATGCGCGGAGCCGGCATCGACATCGCGGACAGCTTCGCGCCGCGCTACACCTATGCCAAGGAGGCCACCCAGGTTTCGTGGGTTACTTTCGATGAAGGGCCTCTTCCGTGGGATGCCGCCGAGGAAGTGACCGTTACCGTTCGTTATCGCTTCCAGCTTACGGTGCCCTTTGCCGCCCGCATCATCTCCGGGAAGACCGACACGGTCGCCGGCGTGACAGGCCGGTTCTTCCAGTATGAGGTGAAAGTGACGACGGAGTCGGCCCATGGGCGAATGGCCGGGACCGACGCTTACGGCTGGCCGAATTGATCCCATGATCCGCCAAACACACAACCTCGCAGCGTGTGGAAACCGTCATCCCGAGTCATTACGGGCCTTCGGCCCATCCGCATCCGATGCAGGACGTCGGAATGGTCATCCTGAGCGTACTCGCGAAGAATCCGGCCTTGGACTTCGAAACCAGATGCTTCGCGGGTACGCCCACCATGACAATTGCTCTGACGACGGCGTTTTACAACATGCCCGCATTCTTGGTCGCGTGTTCTACCGCCTGCACATCGACGACCGGGGCCCGATGAGCGTCCTTATGCTGCTTACGCTCTTTGCCTTGGTCGCGTTCATCGGCCTGGTGTGGAATACCGGCGAATACGCCACGCGTAAACACAACATCCAGGCCGCCGCGGATGCCGCCGCCCACTCCGCCCAGACGTGGAACAGCCGCACCTCCAACATCGTCTCAGCCACCAACCAACTCATCGCCGAGAATGGTTCGGCGGAAGTGATCCTGCGGGCCACGGGCGCCACGGTCGAGGCGATCCGTCTGCGGTTGGAGGGCGAGACCGCGCGCATCCAGCAGCAACTGGATCAAATTGACCAACAACGTGACAATAACAACAACAATCCGCAGGGCGCCGATCCAAACCTGGCCCTCGAACTCGACCTCAAGGAGGGCGTCCTTCAGGCCGTGCTCGACGATTATTCCATCCAGGAGGGGATGTACGAGCAATACGCCGCGCAGGTGACGCCCGCCCTCAGCATCACGACGCCGGATCAACTGGCCCAGCGCCGCGCGGACATACTGTCCTACCAGGAAAACGTCGTCGGACAGACCCCGGACACTATCGACCAGCAGCGCGCCGCGATGGCCGGTTTCTACAAATGCGACATCGCGCTCGGCACTCCGGCCGGCACCGAACCGGGCCCGCCCGTGAAGACCGTCGACCATACGAACATCGAGGGCATCCACGTTGATGGCGTCTCCGTGCCCGATGGCGACAGCAGCGTGTGGGTTGTCGGCGGCACGTGGGGCCGGATCAACTGCCCGCCGCTGGGACGATATTTCGACGACCGGGTCGCCCGCGACGTCGGCATGGATCGTCAGGACTCGCAGATCCCGCTGTTGCAGGCCATCGACGGCGAACGGCAGCGTATGGGCCAGCTCATCCAGGAGATGTTGACGGTGCCGCCCAATGCCGACAGCGGCACCCAGGCATCTCTATCGCGAGATGATCCTGCATGGCATGGGCGAGGGCACTGTGTATGCGCTGGCGACCTACGACCTCTATCCGATACCCTCCTGGGCCAGCGCCAGCGTCTACCGGGACGCCTACAACCACATCTACCGCGACGTGTATCAGCGCAACTACGAGCGGCTGTGGCGGATGAAATATCGTGAACTGCGCCAGGGCGGCGCCACCGATGCGGACGCCCGTTCGCAGGCTACCGCCTGGGCCACCAGTATCGCCACCGCTGGCGCCACGCAGATCGCCCAGATGGCAGCGGCCGAGTGGATCGACCGGGAGTGGCCCTATGAAATCACCCCGCCCGACAATCCGGTTCCGCCGACGGCCGGGCTGAAAGTCGAAGATCGTCAACACTATTTCACGCTCCTGGCCGCCGCAAAGAGCAACGACCAATCCTCGCCCCGGCCGGTGCTTACGAAGATGTTCGATGCCCCCAAGACCTCGATCGTGGCCTCGGCCCAGGCGGAAACCTTCAACTTCATGGAGTACAACGGCGGCTACGGGGCCGGTGACCGATACGACCAGTGGCTGCCGCCGCGCCCCTGGCGGCTTTCGACGGCCGGAGGGTGGAACTGGCACCCGAAGCTGGCTTTCACGGATGCGCTGTCTCCCACGCTGGCCAACAACGATGAGTTCCGGGCTTACTTCGAGGAAGGCGGTGTGCGTCAAAATGATCCCGACTCCATCAATTACATCATCATGCACTGAGGGGCGGCGCAAGGCACAGAGGCCCGAAGGCACGGAGGCACGAAGTGGCCGGATGGTTGGCGGCATTACGACCATGGTTCCCGGGCGAATGCCCCGTCGCGGTGTTGCCGAGATCGAACTGATGCTCATCATCTGCGTGATCATCACGCTGCTGATGCTCACCCGCGGAGCCATGCAGCTTGGCCTGGCCCGCCTGAACACGGCCGAAACGGCCATCTTTGAAGCCACCAATGATGCCACCGACACGCGACACCCCCCGATGTACACGGACGATCCGTCCTTGCAGGCGGTGACCGGCTACACAAATCTTCGCCCGGGTCTGCCCAATCGCACGCATGTGATCTGGCCGCAGTCGCCGGTCACGATTTACACCGGCGACCGCCAGCCCCTGTCGCCGTTCACGGTCAGCGGCAAGGCCGCGATGATCAGTCCCGCGTGGGCCTACAGCGGCTACCCCGTCGGTGAGGCGGATGTCGATGCCATCGCCCAGTGGTTTGACGACTACGTCAGCGAGTCTCACGAGGAACTCATCGTACCCCTCGGTCTGGCCCCGGCATGGCGGCCGTGAGTTGCTCGCCGGTTCTCATGGCGGACAGGTACGCGGCATCACCTGGCTTTTCCGAAGCTCAGGGTGGCCGGCTCCGCGGTGTTCTTCAACCCTGGGATCGTGACGCAGCCCGCGGCGTCGGCCTTGACGTCTCCGCTGCCCGCGCCGAAGGTCCATCGCACTGTTTCGCCGGGGGCAGCCCGTAGCGTCTGGAGTCGTCGCAGAGTGACGTCGGCTGTCGACTGGGCCGGGATGATGAATGTCGTCTCGAGTTCGGAGGGCTCGACCCGGAAAAGCGACATCTCGGCCGCGTCTGGGGTGTCACTCACGTTCTTCCAGCGGAAGAAGGCGTTGACTTGGCCCGGTTTCTTGTTCAGATTCAACGACTCTCCGCTCGCGGTTGCTACTCCTGCGGCTTCATCAGGGGGAACAGGATCACATCGCGGATGCTCTCGGCGCCGGTGAGCATCATGATCAGGCGGTCGATGCCCAGGCCCATGCCGCCGGCCGGGGGCATGCCGTATTTCAACGCGGTCAGGAAATCATCATCCGTCTTCTGCTTCTCGGCCTCGTCGCCGACCTGATGGGCGAAATGCTCGGCCTGGATTTCCGGGTCGTTGAGCTCGGAATAGCCGGGGGAGATTTCCTGGCCGTTGATGGCCAGTTCGTAGACGTCGGCGAAACCGGGGAATTCCTTGCTTTCACGGGCCAAGGGAATGATGACCGATGGGATGTGGGTCACGTAGGTTGGGTCGATCAGCGTTGGCTCGATGAATTTTTCATAGACCTGGACGAGTTGTTCGTGAGCACTCAGGTTCGCGACTTTAGGTTGAACAGCGCCACGAAACTGCTCGCGCGTGTATGTCGCCCGATCCTTGGTCCAGGCCGGAGGCAACTTGGCTAGAAGCGCATTGAAATCCTCTTCTGTCTTGGCGGCGGCACTATCAACCAACGCTCCCCACATCTGCGGAGCCGCTTCCTGAATCTTGCGGCCGTCGAACTTCCATCCCGTCCGTTCTTCGACAAGGTCAACTAGCCGGACACGCCGCCAGCGCTCCCCGGCGGGCTTGGAAAGGTCGCCTTCGAGATTGATCGTCCGCCGAACCGTGCCATCGGCGTTCTTGTGCTCGATCTTCAGCGTCCCGAAGAACTTTTGGGCCAGATCGCACACCAGGCTCTCGATCAACTCGGCCATGGTCTGCCACGATCCGAACGCCTCGTACGCCTCCATCATCGTGAATTCAGGGTTGTGCCGGGGCGAGATGCCTTCGTTGCGGAAGTTGCGGTTCATTTCGAAAACCTTCGTGAACCCACCGACGAGCAGCCGCTTGAGATACAGTTCCGGGGCGATGCGAAGGTACAGCGGGATGTCCAGGGCGTTGTGATGGGTGACGAATGGCCGGGCGGCCGCGCCGCCGGCCAAGGGCTGCATCATGGGCGTCTCGACTTCGATGAACCCGCGGCCGGCCATGAAATTGCGGATTTCACCGACAATCTGGCAGCGCAGCTTGAGCGTCTTCATCACCTCGGGGTTGGCCCAGAGATCGACATAACGCTGGCGGTAGCGCAGCTCGACATCGGACAGCCCTTCCCACTTGGCAGGGGGCGGCAGCATCGCCTTGGAGGCCATGGTGATGGCGGTAGACCAGATGGTGATTTCGCCCTTGCGGGTGGTGCCAAGCGGACCTTCGACGACGACCTGATCGCCGAGGTCGAGGAGGCTGTTCAGTTCCCATTCCTTCTCGCCGAGGCGTTTCTTGTCCAAGGCGACCTGAAGGTCGCCGGACTCATCGCGCAGGGTCATGAAGGTCAGCTTGCCCATGTCACGCTTGAGCATGATCCGCCCGGCGGTTTTGACCACCGGGCCGGTGTCATGGCCCATCTCGGGTGTGTACATGGCTTTGATCGCGGCCAGGGGCTGAATGCCTTCGGTTCGCCCGCCGTAGGGGTCGAAGCCGAGGTCGCGGATCTTCTGCCGCTTGTCGCGGCGTTCCTGTTCGTACAAGCTGACATTGGGGTCGGTCATGATCGGGGCGATGATAGTCGCGACGGGGGGTTTTGCAATTTTGAGTTCTGCCGTGATCACCGAGCGCGGCTACAGGCGACTCAGGGTGTGCCCATCTTCCCGGAAACGTCGTTGTGACCACAAACCGTCATCCTGAGCATACTTGCGAAGGATCTGGCGATGAAGTCCAAGGCCAGATGCTTCGCGAGTACGCTGTCATGCTAACAGTTTGCGACTTGCCCGGATCTCCGGGCGTACCCCGACTCATTGCCACCAACCCCGGATTTGACACTCCGGGGCGGCATTAGTACAGTCTCCCCCTTAACCAACACACACGGAGGTTCGTGTTATGCAGGAATTTGATCTGCTCAAGAAGATGATCCAGGAAGTGGAAGACGACGTGGCCAAGGCGGAAGGCGGCAACAAGGCCGCCGGAACCCGCGTCCGTAAGAAGATGCAGGAGATCAAAGCCGTTGCCACGGATGTGCGCAAGCGCATTCTCGAGGGCCGGGGCGAGCCCGAGTCCGCAGGCACGGTTCCGCCCGCGGCGGCCCCAACGCCAACGCCAACACCGCCGCAGGCATAAGCTCGGACTGGGAAATGAATTGCAATCGGCAATGGGCGCCGGTTCGGTTGCGGCGCCCATGCAGGTTTAAGTTGCACTATGCCCACAAAGTTGCTTTACGACATTTCCGGGATCGACCTTGGCCAGGTTCTCTTTGATCGTGAGGAGATCCGCCGCAACAATCCCCAACGCGGCGACATGGAACAACTGACCGCAATCGTCTGGGCCAGGCCCGAGGAAGGCAAGATCATCGGCCGCCGGGACATCCGCGCGGATGAGTTCTGGGTGCCGGGCCACATTCCCGGCCGGCCGCTCTTTCCAGGCGTCCTGATGATCGAAGCCGCAGCCCAGGTGGCTTCGTTCTATACGCGCAAATACGAGAAATGGACCGGCTTCATTGGTTTTGGAGGCGTGGACGAATGCAAGTTCCGCGCTGCCGTCACCCCGCCGGCCACGATGTACCTGGTCGGCTTGAAGATGTGGGAACGGCACCATCGGATTTGCTGCAAGTTTCAGGGTGTGGTGGCCGACCAACTGGCGTTTGAAGTCGCCATCACCGGGACCGAGTTCTAAGGCAACGGGTCCACCACCGTTTCCTTGGTTTCTTGGTTGGGTGGCATGGGCAAGTGCTCTTGCCCATGTCGCACGAGCAGGAACACTTGCCCATGCCACCCCATGACTCGCCATTCGGATATTCGTTCGGCGAATCGTTGCACACCCTTCAACCCTTGACAGTTTCGCTTGTCTTCATGTAATACCGCTACTCGGCGTTCATGAGTCAGTGCCAAAGGCGTTTCCCCGGAAGGAGCAACCGCGTGATTTCCGTCTCACAGTTAACCAAGGTCTATGGCCAGACGGTGGCTGTCGATCGGGTTAGTTTCGAGGTGCCCAAAGGCGAGATCGTGGGCTTCCTCGGCCCCAACGGCGCCGGCAAGTCCACGACCATCCGCATGCTCGCGTGTTACCTTGCCCCCACGGGCGGCGGGGCAAACGTCGCCGGCTTCGACATCTTCCACCAGTCCGACAAGGTCCGCGAGAACCTGGGATATCTCCCAGAAAACACCCCGCTGTACGCCGAGATGCGCGTCGAGGAATATCTCGATTTCCGCGGCCAGCTTCGCGGCATGGACCGCGAGCGGCGCCGCAAGCGTATCGACTACGTCGTCGACCGCTGCTGGCTGACCGACGTCCGGCGGCGGATGATCGGGCATCTGTCCAAGGGCTTCCGCCAGCGTGTGGGCTTGGCCGACGTGCTCCTGCACAATCCGCCGGTGCTCATCCTCGACGAGCCCACCGTCGGGCTCGACCCGGCCCAGATCCGCGAAAGCCGCAAGCTCATCAAGGAACTGGCTGGCGAGCACACCGTGATGCTCTCCACGCACATCCTTCCCGAGGTCGAGGCCGTCTGCAACCGGCTGATCGTCATCGCCGGCGGGCGGATCGTCGCCCAGGGCACGCTCGATGAACTTCGCAACAGCCGGCGAATGCAGGCGCGCGTACTCGTGGAGTGCAAGGCGCCGTCGGGCGAACTGGATGCCGTGCTGCAGCGGGTGTCGGGCGTCAAGGGCGTCGAGATTCTCCCGGCCGATACGGCCGAGCCCGGGTACGCCGTCGCGGCCCTGAAAGCCAGGGACGGATACGATGTCCGTGAGGAAGCTGCCCGGACGGTCATCGGCAAGGGCTGGCCTCTGCGCGAGGTCCGGCTCGAACACGCAACACTCGAGGAATTCTTCGTTCAGGTCACCGCCCGTCAGGCGATGGCCCCCGCTACGGAAGTAGGTGCCGCGTGAAGAAGGCCCATATCATCGCCCGCCGCGAACTGGCGAGCTATTTCTATTCTCCGATCGCCTATGTCGTCATGACCCTGTTCCTGGTCGTCACGGGAATCCTGTTCAGCAGGGACTTCGAGCCCGGCCAGACGGCGGGCATGCGGTCGCTTTTCGAGTGGATGCTGTTCCTGCTCGTCCCGGCCGTGCCCATCCTGTCGATGGGCCTGATGGCCCAGGAATGGGCGACCGGGACCGTTGAGTCGCTGATGACCGCGCCCGTCGAGGAACTCGACGTTGTGCTGGGCAAGTTTCTCGGCTCGTTCGGGTTCATGATCGTCCTTCTCTGCCCGACGCTACTTTATGTTGTCATTCTCCGACTCTACTCCAGGCCGTCCTTCGACTATGGCCCGATCTTCTCCGGATACATGGGGATCGTGCTCGCAGGGGCGATGTTCACCTCCGTCGGCCTGTTCTGTTCGTCGCTCACGCGGAGCCAGGTCGTCGCGGCGGTTGCCTCGGCGGCCATCCTCTTCGTGGTCACCCTGGTGCCGATGCTGGCCACTGAGAAGGCCACGCTTCCGCCGATGCTGCGGTCGATAGCCGACTTCCTGGTCTACCGGCGCTACACCGACTTCGCCCGCGGCGTGATCGACAGCGGCCACGTCATCTTCTTCGTTGCGGCCACGGCCGTCTTCCTCTTCCTGAGCGTCAAGGCGCTCGAGTCCCGCCGCTGGAAATAACGCGGCCCTTTGCAGACCGGAGCGATCCATGAGCAACACACCCGTCCACTACGAAACTCAGCACGAGCGCTGGCTGAAATACGGCGCCAACGTCGTGCTGGTGTCACTGCTGGTGATTGTCCTGTCGGTGCTGGTTGTCGTGCTGGGACAGAAGTTCAACCGCCGCATCGATACCACCATCGCCGGCCTGGGCAACCTCAAGCCGCAGACCCTCACGGTGATCCAGAACAACAAGACGCCGATCAAGATCGTCTGCCTGTACGCACCGCCGGAGTTTGACTCCGACACGCCGGCCGAAGAGCGATTCGACTACCGCCAGCCGGTGATCGACCTGCTCGAGGAGTACCAGAGCAAGGGCAAGAACATCACCATCGAGATC
>JBEKVL010000359.1:0-6829 GCA_049514055.1 Tepidisphaeraceae bacterium
TCGCGAAGATGGCCACGATCGCCACGCAGGCGACGGCACAGACACAGACGATGGCAAATGTTCGGTCCTGATTGGGCATGGTCAATTCCTCCTCGGCGGATTCCTCGGACACCGGTGTCGCCTCGTCGGCCTCGGACTCCCAGCGGGCCAGGAGTTCCCGGCGCTGCCCGCGCACGCGCTCCCGCAGCAGATTTCGCCAGGCTTCATAAATAATCACGAGTGCCAGCAGCACTCCGTTGGCAATCAGCTTAACGCTCTTGGAGGCCCCAAGGTAGCTCAAGCCGTTGGTCAGCGCGTTCAGGGCGATCAGCGCCAGGATGCTCATCACCACCGAACCGCGTCCGCCGGCCATGGCCGTGCCGCCGACGACGACGGCGGCCACGATCAGCATCAGCGACTTGTCACCCAGGTTGGGCATGGCCGTGTTCTGCGACATGGCCGCCAGTGCCCCGCCCAGCGCCGACAGCATTCCCGAAAGCGTGAATGCCACCGTCACGGACCGCCCGGTGCGCAGTCCGGCGTACCAGGCCGTCTGCGGGTTTCCTCCGATGAGATAGAACCCGCGTCCCCAGGCCGTGCGGCGTAGGAACAGTTCGAGCAGCACCACCGGCACGAAGACCAGGAGGATACGCGGTGACCATGGAAGGATGGGCTCGAGCCAGTCCACCATCCGCATTCCTGCAGCGACATTCTCCAGCGATTTGCTGCCGCCGTGCAACAGCGAACGGGAAACACCCTGGAGAATGGTCATCGTGCCCAGCGTCACGATGAACGAGTTGATGCGGGCTTTGGACACCAGCAGTCCGTTGCCCAGGCCGACGAGGCTGCCGGCCGCCCCGGCCGCGAGCGCGGCGCCGGTCCATCCCAGCGACGGCTGCATGAACATGACCACCACGCCGCCCAGCGTCATCGTCGTGCCGACGGACAGGTCGAGTTGGCCGCAGAGCATGACGATCGTGAATCCGGCGGCCGCGAGCACGTCGGTGCTGGTCGCCCGCAGGATGTTCGCCAGGTTCGCGGCCGTGGGGAACTGCTGCGGTGCCAGTACCGACATGACCGCGAATACCGCGAGCAGCAGCAACAACACGCGCCCCGCGTGGGCGGCGGCGAGCAGCACCTTCATCGGCGGGCGGATTGAGACGGATGCGTCAGACATCGTCCCTCCCGCTCCTTCGCAGGGAGTACATATTCAGCCCGACGACGGCGATGAAGAGGATGCCCCGAATGATGAACTGTTCGTTTTGCCCAATGCCGGGAATTAGCGGGAGAATCCGGCCCAGCAGTCCGATGACCAGCACGCCGCCAATCACGCCGATCATGCTCCCCCGGCCGACCGCAAGCGTCACGCCGCCGAGCACCACCGCGGTGACCGCCTGGAAATCGTAGCCAAGCCCGATCTCGACATCTCCGTACATTGTGAAACTGGTCTTGAGCAGTCCGGCCACGGCCGAGGTGATGCCCGAAACGACGAACGCCAGCATCACCGTGCGGCGGACGTTGATCCCGGTAAGCCGGGCCGTGGAATACGATGCCCCGGCGAGTTTGAGTTGCCGGCCAAAGCCCGTGTGTTTCATCAGTACGTAGCCAGCGAGCGCCACCAGCACGAACAGCCCCACGGCGATGGGAATCACGCCCGGCCACGATCCGCGATACAGCGCCGCGAAGGCCGCGCCGGCCGGTGTGTCCTGCCTCACGTAAACCCATTTCCCGCCGTAGGCCCAGCGCATCGTGCCGTCGAATACCGACAGCGCCGCCAGCGTCCAGAGGATCGGATTGAGGCGCAGATAGCCGACCATCAACCCGTTGATCCAGCCGAGCACCACGCCGGCGGCCAGCGCTGCCAGAATAGCCGGCGCAAGACCATACGGCAGCAAGTAGACCGCGACGATCCCGCAACACGACATGATCGCGGGAATGGACAGGTCAACGTAGTGGCCGCTGTAGCTGATGAACGCCACGCCCACGGAAACGATCCCGAGGATGGCCACATCTTTCAGTACCTGAAGCAGATTGCCGGCCGACCAGAACTCGTGCGAAATCGCCCGGCCCAGCACCAGCAGGGCGAATACGAAGAGATACACGCTACCCACGCCAAGCATGTTCTGTAGCCATCCGAGACCCTGGTGGCGTGCCTTGGGCGTATCGCCGGGAAGTCCTGGAGACAGCGTCGCCTGGCTCATGACGCGGCCTCCTGCAACTGTCCGTTGGCGGCCAGCAGCACGGATTCCTCGGTACAGGTCTCGCCGCTCAGTTGGCCGATGAGACCGCCCTGGCGCATGATCAGAATCCGATCCGACAAGCCCACCAGTTCCGGCAGATCGGATGAAACCAGCAGCACGCTCTTGCCACGGTCGGCCGCCGCGGCGATGGCGCGATGGATGATCGCCTTGGCCCCCACATCCACGCCGCGGGTCGGCTCGTCGAGAATCAGCACCTGCGGGTCCGTCGCCAGCCACTTGGCCAGAAGCACCTTCTGCTGATTGCCGCCCGAGAGGGCGGCCACCTCGCGCTCGCTTTGGGGCGGGTGAATCTGCAAGGCGCTGATGTATTGCCGCTGCACGTCCCGGCCCCGGCTCGAACCACGGAAGAAGCCCATGCGGCAGAACCGGGGAATGATGGCCGACAGCAGGTTCTCCGCCATCGTCAGGCGCAGCGCCAACCCCTCGCGCTTGCGGTCTTCCGTCAGGTAGGCCAGCCCGTCGTTGATGGCCTGCGAGTAGCTGCCGGGGGCAATCTCCCGGCCATCGAGCCAGATGCGTCCCGCATCGCGCGGATCGATTCCGCAGAGCGACCGCGCCAGCTCGCTGCGCCCCGCGCCGCTCAACCCTCCCAGCCCGACGATCTCGCCGGCGCGCAGTTCAAAGGAGCAGTGGTGGAAGAACCCCTTGCGCGTCAGATCCTGCACACGCAGTTTGACTTCTCCAGGTGCGACGTTGCGCTGGGCATACAGATCGGACGCCGCCCCGCCGATCATCTTCTCGACCAGGCTGGCGGCCGTTACCTGGCCGATCTCGTAGGTGCCGACCTTCCTGGCGTCCCGCAGGACCGTCACCCGATCGGCGATCTGGAAGATCTCCGGCAGGTGGTGCGAGATGTAGAGAATGGCCAGACCGCGCCGGCGCAACTGGCGAATGAGTTCGAACAGCCGGTCCACTTCCACGCGGCTCAGCGCGCTGGTCGGCTCGTCCATCACCAGGATGCACGGCCTGGTGGACAGGGCTTTGGCGATTTCCACGAGTTGCGCCTCATGTTGCGACAACTCCTCCACCGGCGTCCACGGGTCCACATCGAGCCCGACCTGCGCCAGCCAGTGGCGTGCCGATGTGTCCAGCCGCCGTCGATCCAGCAGGCCGTAGCGCGTGGGCAGGTGCCCGGCCAGGATGTTCTCGGCCACGCTCAGCGGCCCGGCCAGGCTCAGTTCCTGGTGGATCATGGCAATGCCCATGGCCCTGGCCTGCGCCGGCGTGTGGAGTTGCACTGGCAACTGATTGACACAGACCTGTCCGGTGTAGTCGGAGAACGAACCGGCGATGATCTTCATCAGCGTGCTTTTGCCGGCCCCGTTTTCGCCGACCAGCGCGTGGACCTCGGCCACGTAGACCGTGAGGTCGATCTGGTCGACCGCCAGCGTCCCGGGGTATCTCTTGGAGACACCCTTGAGATCCATCGCCACGCCAATCTCGTCCATCGGCAGAAACTCCTCCCGGGAGGGTCGCACTCCGTGCGGCCGCGGCCGTGCGGAAGCACGACCCTCCCGGTTTCGGGGTCGCGTTCAGACAGCAGGGTACAGCCCATCACTTGCGGGCGAAAGCCTCGGCCTCTTCCATTGCGATGCGGGACCACTCCCACAATCGCTGTGGCTGGCGAAGGACCGTGGAAATGTCCTTCATGATCAGTTCGACGTGACAGTCGCCCTGCGTCAGATCGAGAAAACCGCGCATGTCTTTTCGGGCGCGCTCGGGGTTCCACTGCTCTTCGGCGAAGATGGCCGGAGTCGGCTTGCGGCTGATCACGAAATCGGCGCCGATGGCCTTGATCGCCCGCTCTGGTTTGCACCACGGACTGGTCGAGATCTTACGCAGGTTGGGGATCCGCCGCAGGATCTCGATCTTGCCGTCGAGCGGTTCGCAGCAGCCGTAATAGTTCAGCCGCCAGCGTTTGAGCCAGCGCAGGTCGTGCCGCAGGGCAAACTCCCAGTGGAACTCGGGCGACACCTCTGAAAATATCTGGGCGTTGGAGCAGCCCCACATGTTGTGAGGCTTCACGTATGCCGGATCGAAATCGGTGCCTGGCAGATCGGATACATATCCGTAGCCGCCCGAACCGATGCGCGTGTTGTTGCAGTCCAGCGACAGCGCGTTCAGGGCGACGAACTGATCGAGTTCTGTCATCCAGGCATCGACCATACGCTCGACGGCCGCGTTGACGAGTCCGGGCCGCTCGTACATGTCGAGCATCGCCTCTTCGATCCCCCACCAGCGAATCAGGTAGTCCCACGGCGTGAACCAGATGTGCGTCTGGCCGGCCTTCTTCACGGGCATGATGTCGCCGTACACATCGCACATCGCCCGCAAGCGGTATTCGGTAGCCCGCACATCGTGCGTCACGACGGGCATCTTGATCTTCTCGAGGTCCGCGAAGTCGTGGATCTGTTTGTGGAAGTGCCGCGAGACGATGTCGTTTTCGGCATCGGTGCGGACGATGTCCACCTGCTCCACGATCCCGAAATCGGTGCTGTGGACGGCCAGCGGGCAGGCCAGGAAATCGCTGACGATCATGTCCCCAGGCATGTGTCGCCACTGGTAGAGCAACTTCCGCAGATCGCGTTCCTGATCGCGTGCCCAGGGATGCTCGCTTCGCAGCGTCAATTCCCCATCGACATCCATTTCGTGCCAGGGAATCTCGTTGATCCAGACCATCGGCCGGACCGAATCGAGGTCGTTGAGCCGTCGCCAGAGTTCGGCCTTCTCCCGGTGAACGGGCAGCGCCGCGATGCGGGCGACATCCTCGGCCAGTCTCCGCAGGATCGTCCGGTCGCCATCGGCCAGGACAATCGGCTCGGCCGGTGCGGGTGCCTCATAGTGGCTGGGGTCGTGCAGCATGGAGAACTCCGGTTGCCCATTGAATAACCCAAGGTCTGGTCAGTGTAAACCCGGCGCCGGGAGTAACGGAGGTTGAGAGCGAAGGAGAAATACGTATCCTTGTGACATTCAAGGCGCGCAACAATATGGGCAGACACAAACGCAAACCAACCACCGCAGAAAGAGCGGCCAAACGTCGCCGCAAGCGCGAGACCATGATCATCTTCGTCAACGGCAGGCAGAAGCGAGTCAAGCGCGAGCCGACGATCGAGGGGATGAGCGTCGACGAATTCATCCGCCGGAACGCCGATCCGATCTGGCTGCATCAGAATGAGATGTGGGAATATATGCAACCTGAAGAGAGTGATTGCGGCCAAGGACGAGCCAATTCAGGTAGACCAGCGCATTCAGGCGATTCGGACACAATCGACGATATCCCTTTCTGAATGGACCTGATTTGTCGGAGGAGACGAATGAGGTTCGGGTCCCCTGTGACATGCCCGGCAACTGGAGAAGATTGTCATGCACACGGTTTGTCGGCCGATCTGCGTGCGGCGCCACGGAGAATGCCTGGCATGGCTGGTGCCGCTGCTGGTGTATGTGGCGGTCGCCATCCCGCTCTATCTGGCATACTGCGACATGGTCAACCCGGACGGCTTCTGCTACGCGCGCCGGGCCGCCTATCTGGCGCGAGGCCAGTGGTGGGCGTCAATCTCCGGATACTGGAGCCCGCTGATCTGCTGGTGCATGGCCCCATTGCTGCGCTGCGGAATGGATGGCGTTCACGCGGCGCGCGTCGTTCTCGGGCTGGGTGGCGCCGGGCTCGTGCTGGCTTTCGGCTGGATGCTTCGGGCGGTGCTGGAATGGCACTGGGGCCTGCGGCTGGCGGCGGCTTCCCTGCTGGCGCCCGCGGCCGCCGCAATGGCGATGCGGCAGATATCTCCCGACACCTTGCTGGGCGCGGTCCTGATGGGTTATCTGGCGCTGGCAGGACGACGGGATCTGCTGGAGCGGCGTTGGATTGCCGTGGGCGCCGGTCTGCTGGGCGGGCTGGCGTATCTTGCCAAGGCATACGCCTTTCCATTTGTACTCGTCCATCTGCCCCTGACGATCGCCATGTTGGCGTGGATGCTCCGGCGCCAGGGCCGGTTTCACACGGGGCGCAACGCCATGGTCTCGATCACTCTGGCCTTGGCAGGCTTCGCACTGCTCGCGGGGCCGTGGGTCGCGGTCCTCTCCTGGCGCTACGGCCAGCTGACCATTAGCACCAGCGGCGCCCGCGCTCATGCCCAAGTTGGTCCCGGCGATGCGGGGTCGGCCTGGGACTGGAACCGGCCTGTACCGGATCCCTACATCATTCCCCCGGAGAACCACGAGTTCCTGCGATGTGCGTTCTGGTCCCCGTTCAGCAGCCGGCAGGCGTGGTCGCATCAACTTCATGTCGTACGCAATAATGCCCAGACGCTCGATCGCACGTTCCGGCTGTACGCTCCAGTGGGCTTGGCACTGGCCGGCATAGCACTGCTCCCGCTGACCATGTGGTTGCAGCCGCGTGGCCGGCGATGGCAGGGAATATGGCTGGGTCTCACGCTGGCGCTGTATTGTGCCGGATACCTGCCGGTCTACTTTCATCCCCGTTACATCCACAACACCGCCTTCCCGTTGTCGCTGGCCATCTGCATGGGCTCCGTGCTGCAACGCCGCCGGCCCCGGTTGGGCGTGATCCTCGCGGCGGCGGTCCTGGCCGC
>JBEKVL010000360.1:0-6809 GCA_049514055.1 Tepidisphaeraceae bacterium
CTCGGGGAAGTTGTTGGTCTTGTGCAGCATCTCGATGGCTTCCTGCCAGCGGCCCTTGTAGACCAGGTCGTTCCACTCGGGGATGAGGTTGCCCAGCGGGCAGCCGTTGTTGCAGAAGGGGATGCCGCAGTCCATGCAGCGCGCGCCCTGGTCGCGCAGTTTCTGATCGGGCATCGGCTCGTAGATCTCCAGCCAGTTCTTGACCCGCAACGACACGGGCTTGCGTGTCGGCGTCTCGCGGGCGATTTCCTTGAATCCAGTGGGCTTTCCCATTGTTTCCTCTAGTTCATAGTTGATGGTTGATAGTTGATAGTGGGGAGTCGATCGTTTTCTACCGACTATCAACTATCTACTATCAACTACTCATTTTACTTGTCCCGCCTGCCTTTGCGACTGCGAGCGGGCTTCTTCCTCAATCCTGGCCTGGTTCTCCAGAACGCGGCGGTAATCCGTCGGCATGACCTTCACAAAGAACTTGAAATCCCGATCCCAGTTGCCCAGGATTTCCTTCGCCACCGGCGAACCGGTGTACTTCACATGGTTCTCCAGCAGCCGGCGGATCATCCAGATGTCCTCGGGCTTGTCCGGCTTCTCCAGCTCGACCTGGTCGAGATTGCAGAGTTCGTGGAACGCGCCCATGTCGTCGTAGACGTAGGCCACGCCGCCGGACATTCCGGCCGCGAAATTCCGGCCGGTGGCGCCGATCACGACGACCCGGCCGCCGGTCATGTATTCGCAACCATGGTCGCCGACGCCTTCGACCACCGCATGCACACCGGAGTTGCGGACGCAGAAGCGTTCGCCCACGACGCCGCGGATGTAGACCTCGCCGGCGATGCCGCCGTAGCAGATGACGTTGCCGGCGATGATGTTCTGCTCGGCGCGGAACGTCGCGTTCTTCGGCGGATAGACCGCGATCAGACCGCCAGACAGACCCTTGCCAAGGTAGTCGTTGCAGTCGCCTTCGAGCTCGAAGAACATGCCCTTGGCCAGGAAGCCGCCGAAAGTCTGCCCGGCCGAGCCGTTGAACTTGAAGTGGATCGTCCCGTCCGGCAGGCCGGCGTGGCCGTGCTTCCTGGCCACTTCGCCCGAGAGCATCGAGCCGACGGTTCGGTTGATGTTCTTGATCGGTAGCTCGTGGTAAACCTTCTCGCCGCGGTCAATGGCCGGGCGGGCAAGCTCGATCAGCCTGTTGTCCAGCGCCCTGACCAGCCCGTGATCCTGCGTCTGCGTGTGATAGAGCGTGTCGCCCTTCATCACCGGGGGTTTGAACAGAATCGGGGACAGATCCACATTCTTCGCCTTCCAGTGCTTCGATACATCGGCCGGTTCGAGCATGTCCGCCCGGCCGACCATTTCGTTGACGGTGCGGAAGCCCATCTCCGCCATGTATCCCCGCAGCTCCTCGGCCACGAAGAACATGAAGTTGACGACGTGCTCCGGCTTGCCTGCGAACTTCTTGCGCAGCTCGGGATCCTGCGTGGCGATGCCCACCGGGCAGGTGTTCAGGTGGCACACGCGCATCATGATGCAGCCGCTGGCAATCAGCGGCGCGGTCGCAAAACCGACTTCCTCCGCGCCGAGCAAGAACGCGATGGCCACGTCCCGCCCGGTCTTGATCTGCCCGTCGGTCTGAAGGATGACCCGACCGCGCAGCCCGTTCATCAGCAACACTTGATGCGCCTCGGAGATGCCCAGTTCCCAGGGAACGCCGGCATATTTGATCGATGTCAGCGGCGAAGCGCCGGTGCCACCGGAGTCGCCGGAGATCAGGATGTGGTCGGCCTTGGCCTTGGCGACGCCGGCCGCCACCGTGCCCACACCGACTTCGGAGACCAGCTTCACCGATACCCGCGCCTGCGGGTTGGAGTTTTTCAGGTCGTGGATGAGCTGGGCCAGGTCTTCGATGGAATAGATGTCGTGGTGCGGCGGCGGCGAGATCAGCCCCACGCCCGGCGTGCTGTGGCGCAGCTTGCCGATGTAGGCGTTGACCTTGTGGCCGGGCAACTGGCCGCCCTCGCCGGGTTTGGCGCCCTGGGCCATCTTGATCTGCAATTCGTCCGCGTTGACGAGATACTCGATGGTTGCGCCGAAGCGTCCGGACGCCACCTGCTTGATCGCGGAGCGGCGCAGTGAGCCGTCCGGGTCGGGCGTGAACCGCCGCGGATCCTCGCCGCCTTCGCCGGTGTTGCTCTTGCCGCCGATGCGGTTCATGGCAATGGCCAGATTCTCGTGGGCCTCGGTGCTGATCGACCCCAGCGACATCGCGCCGGTGACGAACCGTTTGACGATCTCCTTCGCCGGCTCGACCTCTTCGATCGGAATCGGCGTGCCCTTCTTGAACAGCAGCAGCCCGCGCAGCGTGCAGCGGTTGCGCGACTCGTCGTTGACAAGTTTGGCGTATTCCTTCCAGGTCGCGGCGCTGTTGATGCGCACGGCCTGTTGCATCTTGGCGACGGTGTCGGGATTCCAGAGGTGGAACTCCTCGCCCTTGCGCCACTGATAGAAGCCGCCCTGGTCGAGCGTCGCGTGGTCCACCTTGTTCATCGGGAACCCGCGATGGTGCCGGGCCAGGGCCTCGGTGGCGATGATCGCCAGGTCCACGCCCTGGATCCGGCTGGGCGTGTGCGTGAAATACTTGTCGATCACCTTCTGGCTGATGCCGATGGCCTCGAAAATCTGCGCCCCGCGGTAGCTCTGCACCGTGGAGATGCCCATCTTCGACGCCACCTTGATGATGCCCTTGCCGGCCGCCTTGATGTAGTTCTTGTTCGCCTTCTCCAGCGACAGGTCCCGGGGCAGCAGGCCGCTCCAGTGGAGGTCGGCGATGGTCTCGAAGGCCACGTAGGGGTTGATCGCCCCGGCGCCGTAGCCGATGAGCAGGCAGAAGTGATGGGTCTCGCGGGCCTCGCCCGTCTCGATCACCAGCCCGCACTGCGTGCGGATGCCCTCGCGGATAAGGTGGTGATGCACCGCCGATGTGGCCAGCAGCGCCGGCAGCGGCACGTTGTCCTTGTCCAGCCCGCGATCGGAGAGGATGACGATGGTCGCCCCGTCGCGCACGGCCGACGCGGCCTTGGCGCACAGGCTGTCGACGACTTTCTCCAGCCCGAGAACGCCGTCGGCGGCGGAAAACAGCATCGACAGCGTCACCGACTTCATGTCCTTGACGGTGATTTCGCGCAGCTTCGCCAGGTCGGCGTTGCTGATGATCGGCGTTTCCAGCTTCACCAGGTGCGCGTGTCTGGGCACTTCGCTCAGCAGGTTGCCTTCGCGGCCGAGATACGTGTTCAACGAGGTGACCAGCGACTCGAAGTTCGCATCCAGCGGCGGATTGGTCACCTGTGCGAAAAGTTGCTTGAAGTATCCGTACAGCAACTGCGGCTTGTCCGACAGACAGGCCAGCGGCACGTCGTTGCCCATCGCGCCCAGCGGCTCCTGCCCGGTCACGATCATCGGCAACATCAGCACCGACACATCCTCGACCGTGTAGCCAAACGCATGTTGCCGCGTCAGCAGCGTGTCGTGATCGGGCTGGGGCACGAAACTCGGGTCCGGAAGATCGTCCAGTTCGATCATGTTCTCGCGGACCCAGGTCTTCCACGGCCGGCGGTCCACCAGTTCCTGCTTGATCTCCTGGTCATCCACAATCCGGCCCTTCTGCATGTCGATCAGGAAGATCTTGCCCGGCTGCAACCGCCACTTCCGGGCGATGTTCTCCGGCGGAACCGGCAGCACGCCCACTTCGCTGGCCATGATGACGTGGTCGTCGTTGGTGACGTAATAGCGGCTGGGCCGCAGGCCGTTGCGGTCGAGCACCGCGCCGATCAGCGTCCCGTTGGTGAAGGCGATCGACGCCGGCCCGTCCCACGGCTCCATGATGCAGGCGTGGTATTCGTAGAACGCCTTGAGGTCCTCGCCCATCAGGTGGTTGTGCTGCCAGGCCTCGGGAATGAGCATCAGCACGGCATGGGGCAGCGAGCGGCCATTCACACAGAGGAACTGCAGCGCGTTGTCGAGCGTCGCCGAGTCCGAGCCGGATTCGGTGACGATCGGGAACATCTTCTGGAGTTCATCGCCGAAGACATCGCTCTGCAGCGACCCATAGCGGGCCCGCATCCAGTTGCGGTTGCCGCGCAGGGCATTGATCTCACCATTGTGCGCCAGATACCGGTATGGATGCGCCCGGTCCCAAGAGGGGAACGTGTTGGTCGAGAACCGGGAGTGAACCACGGCCAGCGCGCTCTCGAAATCCGGCTCCGACAGGTCCGGGAAATACTTGCGCAACTGCATTGCCGTCAGCATCCCCTTGTATACGGAGCGGTTGGCCGACATCAGACAGATGTAGAACGCCGAACGGGCCTCGGGCGTGAACTCCGCGCCGAACTCGATCACGTTCTCCACCCGCTGGCGGACCAGATACAGCCGCCGGTCGAAGTCGGCCTTGTTGAAGAACGACTCGCTCGGCGCCAGGAACATCTGACGGATCTTCGGCTCGACTTTCCGGGGTGTCGGACCCAGGGCGTCGGAATTCACCGGCACGTCGCGCCAGCCGAGCACGACCAGGTTGTACGCCTTGGCGATACGCTCCAGCGTCTGCTCGCAGGCGCGGCGCATGACCGGCTCGCTGGGCAGAAACACCTGGGTGACGGCGTAGGTGCCGAGTTTGGGCAGGGTGAACCCCAGTTCATCGCACTTCCGGCGCAGGAACGCATCGGGCATGCGAACGAGAATGCCCGCGCCGTCACCGGAGTCGGGCTCGCAGCCGCAGGCGCCCCGGTGATCCATGTTCTCGAGAATGTGCAGGGCATCGCTGACCAGCTTGTTTGACGCCTTGCCCTTCATGTGGCAGATGAAGCCGACGCCACACGAATCATGCTCGAATTCCGGCAGATACAGGCCCTGTGCGGGCGGTAAACGGCTGCTCATATTTCACCAAAATCAAAAACAGGTCTAAGACACTCGGGTCGTCAAGTATAGCAGGCCCGGGACCCGTCACAAACTCCCGGATGCGTCGGGTTGATGCTTCATGCGCATAACAAGACCCCGCCGGCACGGCATTTCTGCCGTCCGAGCACGGTTGGACTGGCCACCCTATCTTACGCCGCTCCAAACCGCAAGGCTTCGAGAACAGTGGATCAACTCCCGGCCCTGCAATCACCGGATTGCGAGTTCGGGCAGGGGTATCTCTTCGGCAAACCATTACCGGCCGATTAGGCGGCCGAGTTCAGGCTTCGCCAGCCGCGCTGCCGGGCCTGGCGGCACAACCGATCACTTGGACGGCTCGGCCGTCGTATCCACGTTCTTCGGCCAGCCGCCCAGATCCGATTGCCACGACAGAATGTTGCCCGCGATTTGCCGTGCCTCATCCCCCGCCCACCACTCGGCCGGCTTCTTCAGGCAATCTCTTGCGCCGTGCTCGGCCAGTGCGACGCCGGCAATACCCAGCATCACAACCAGGCCGATTGTGGGTGTCATTATCTTGCTCATGATGTGGGAATTATAGCGTGGCATGTGACCGCATGGGTCGCCCGTGGAGTCCGACGGCGACGGCCTTGGCCGTGCCGGAACCAAAGGATGGGGTCGGCGTCCGCGATGGTTGTTTCGGGGTCTGCACGGCGTTCACTTGTGCCCGTCAGGGCAGTATGGCGGCCTGCCGGCTCGCTGAGTCGTCCTCTGACGACCCTCAACATCGAAAGCTTCAGCGGATTCGTTGCTTCCTCGACTGTTCCGACTGCTACCGGGCGGGACAATTAAGTACCCGGACGGGACTGACTCCTGCTGGAGAACAACACCTTCTTCACGGCGCACGATCCCTGACCCGTTCTTCATTCCGGTCGGCGGAGGCCGAAACCGTCATAATTTGCTGGCATCATATCATTATTATGTAATCAATCAGTCATTCGCCGTGGAGATTGGCCAGTCCACAACCTGCCCGTTGTTCACGATCAGGATCTGTGTCGAATGTCGAACTGACATCAGGAGAGAGTATTCTCGAATCCTGTTTCCATCCACGCCTGACGAACGGTAACAGTTTAATTTTACCGAAGTTATGCCAATCTCGACATATGCTCGTATTGCCATATCCACCAAGCAACAGGAGGAATCAATCCATTTTTCTCTTGACGGGGCACTGGCCGCATGCGTATCTTATCCGCCACTGGGTCTACACGGGTAGACACGCAAGCAGAGTTGATGCTCTGGGCTTCCTTGCAACAAAATTGTCATCGAGGATAACGGCGTTGTGCGCGGTTGTACACGCCTTCCGGGCTCCCGGTCGGTCGTCTTGCGTCGATGCGTCGACAGCATTCTCTCGCCGGAAGAGACGGGCAAGGAGAGGGTATGCGCTTCTCGGGTCTTCTCGGCGTTGGGCACACTCGCAGGACAAGGACACAGGACACTTCACGTCGCCGGCGCGACGCGAGGAACACACGGTGTATCAGCCGTACTGCGACTGCCGTGGTTGAATCTTTGGAGCAACGACAACTCCTCTCCTCCGACGCTCTCACCCTGCACACCGGCTACATCTGCCTCTGCCCCACGGATGCCAATGTCGTCCAGGTCTACGCCTCAACCACCGCCACCGGCACGCCCGAGCACAGCTACACCCGCTCCGATCTCACCTCCCTCATCATCCACGGTACCACCGGTGACGACACCCTCACCATCGACTTCTCCCACGGCACGCCCTTCAAGGACAATGTCCTCACCTACTACGCCGGCCTCGGCCATGACACGCTCAACCTCATCGGCCGCGCCACGATCCGCGCCACCATTAACCCCAGCCCCACCGCCGCCCGCCGCGGTTC
>JBEKVL010000361.1:0-6788 GCA_049514055.1 Tepidisphaeraceae bacterium
GGTGACGCTGTTTGATGAATCTGCCAACAGATTGGTGTACGTCTTGCCAGACGTGCCCCCGAAATCGGTAACCAGATCCCATGCCGTCACATTATCGGTAGTGTTGGCTACGGGTATGGTCACCACCAGGGTGCTGAGGTCCGGGCGCTGCAGTGTCAGGCTGGCTGACAGGGACATCGTAACCGTAGCTGGATCGGCGTCCAGACTCTCAAATTTTGCGGTGCCCTCGACATGGCCGGCGAGCGTGAGTTTGATCGAGTTCAGCGTGCCCAGAGATGGATCGAATTTCGGAACGGAGACAGTGCTGCTCCAGCCCGTTGCACTGAGCCCAATCGAATCGGTAAAGGGCCCGTACAAAGCGGCCTGCGATGCGCCTGCCAGGCCTGTACCGAACACGCACGCGGCCAAAACCGCCAAAAGTCTCTTGCTCGACACCATAAACTCCTCCATTAGACTTGGCCACGTCAGGGAGACGGAATAAAGCGGCCATTCTCCAACACGAGTGCTGAACTACCAGCCTCTTTGCCAGACATGCTGCCTGACGATCTTCTATTATACTCCCGGTTCCGTACCGCGGCGACGATATTGCGAAATTCTCCAAGGGCCGCGATCCAGGCGGCCGGTGGCTCGGGGCTCAAGCCCGGAGTCTTCGCCGAAAGTGATGCAGGATCAGACCGGCCAGCATTACTCCTCCGGCCCAGACGACCTTTGGTGTCGGTATGGCGGACGAGTAGTTGTACGTTACGGTCACTGCGGCGGAGGATCCAGAACTAAAACCCGCCGCCAGGTTACCCGTGTCTCCAGAGAAGACAGACTTCACCTTGGCCGTCACTGGCATGATGATGTTGCCGATCCCCGTGAACAATGCCAAGTCTGTGGCCGGTGGCGGGCTGGCCACAACGACGGAGTCATTGGCAGTCAAGCCCGCGTGTGTTTTCCCGGACGTTCCACCAAAATCAAGGACCAGATCGAAGGCCGTGAAATTGTCACTCACGGTGATGATGGGCGTCGTGTACGTGATGATAGTCAGATCGGGACGACTCAGGGTGATGGTCGCCGTAAGGGTGGCGGTGACCAGGGCGGGGCTTGGGCCCGTGTTCTCCAGGAACGCCGTGCTCTTAAGGTACGCGTCCAGCTTAAACGACACCGAGTTGAGAGTTCCCAATGCAGGATTGAACCGGGGGATCGTGACCGACTTGGTCCAATTCGTTCCCTGAAAGGGCACGGAATCGAAAAACGAAATCGTCGAACCATAACAGGTCCATGACAGACCCAGGCCTGCCAGGACGATCAAGGACCACGCAATATACCTTGCAGATCTCATCGCATCTTCTCCGCTCCCAAACGGCTGCACCCTCCAAGGTGCGTAAAGCTGGTTGAGACCAAACATTGACTGCTTACATTATCTATCGGAAGTCGACCGAGGCAAGCGGAAATGTCGCAATTTGCCGGGTGCGGACCCGTCTCTACGCAGGCCTGGGGAATCGGAGCAGAGGGTCTTGATCCCCGACCAACGGATCGAGCGTTTCGCGCTCTAACCATCGTTAAATTCAACCGTTACAGCGATTGCAGTGAGAATCTGATTACCGCTGAACTGATTCGGCCGGTTTGCCCGCCATCAGAACAACGTCCGAGCACACCGAAAAATTACCGTTCCGTCATATTCCGCCGCTTCCCTGCTCTGCCCTCCTCTCCCATCTTTCCAGACCCGCATGAAACACACAGGTGACCGGCCTTCCAATGCCTCGCTGCGAGGCAGTATCGGCGGCCGTTCGAGTTGCAGGCCATCCCTCTAGCGCTTCGCACTCAAGTACCCGCGGATGTGGGACGATGTCGAACTAGTAATGGTCTCGCCGCCAGGATACGGACGTGTCATGGAAACCTCTGCTGCCGCAACCCTCGTGTGCGATACGTCCCACCAGGTCCCCGCCCCGCTGTCGGAATGCACCAAGGCCGGGCTCAACTTCGGTGTGGCCCGATCCGTGGCCGATGTCGAGGATGCCTGGGGCCTCGTGCATAACGCGGTCGTGCGCCATGGCGCAATTCCCGCCAGTCCGCTGGGCATCTACACGGTGCCGCAGGCCATCACGCCGGATACCCTGGTCGTCCTTGCGCGTTTGGTCAACGTGCCCTTCGCCACCGTCACGGCCATTCCCGACAACCCCGCCGGCTTCACCCTGGACGCTGCGTTCCCCGATGACATGCCCGCGCTGCGGGCTGAGGGCCGCCAGCTTATGGAACTCTGCTTCTTCGCCGACCGTCGGGCATCCATTGCGCGTTCTTTCATGTCTGTCGTGGAGACCGCCCGCTTCGCCTTCTTTTACGCCCGCCACCTTGGCGTCACCGATATTATCACCGCCGTTCCGATCGATCACGCTTCCTTCCTAATGAAATACTTCGCCTTTGAACGTGTCGGCGGCCGGGAACGAAATCCCCTGCTCCACGGCTCGCCTTGCAGCCTGCTGCGTCTGCGTATCGCCGAAAGGCTCGAGCGCCGCCCGTTGCCGCCGGAGATTGCATATTACCTGGACAAGCCCGTTTCGCCGGCTGAATTCGATCGCCGTTACCGCTTCTCCGAAGCGGAACTTTGCGGGAGTAATATCGCAAGATTACTCAAATCCCGGCCAGCGGAAATGACGCGGTAATCCGGACCAATTATTCCGAACACTTGTTCGCTATTGGCGTATATTAATCAGATGGCAATTGGCTGGAGAGTGAAATAGAGTTGTCCTGCCCGTTCGGGCCGGTTGACTGGTAAGTTTCACATCGCAGGTTGGTATCCGAATGTCCATTTCAATGCGCCCGCTCAGTTTCCACATCGATGGTGTCTGAACGGGAGGTTCCCGCTGGCGTGGGCCTGTTTCAGATTGTATAATAGAATCGGTCGGCTCGGTAATCCAAGGCGGGCCGACCAGCCAATTCGGGCTCGTTAGCGATGGCAGTTCACGTCGAAGTCGCGTGCTTGGCCGCTCATTTCATTGTGCCCGGCGAGGGTGCTGGGTTTGTGTCCGAGCTAAATCGTCGCAGTTCGCGCGATTCTCGTCGCGCGCGGTGTTGGCGCTCATGAGAAACGAAGCCTTTCCTGTCTCCGCAGGCGGCATCGATTGCCTCCCTCTTGCCGCGCGCCGGCTTCGCTTCGTCATTCCGGGGTATGTACTGGGACGTACCGCAAAACTCCCAGCCTCTCTAGCTTCCCCTGTTTTTATATCATATCTGTGTTTCGGGCCTGCACGAATGACGGGCCCGGGACGACGTTTCATAACCTTCATTCGATAGGAGACCACCATGGTGGCAGAACTGAACACGCTGGGCACTAGCGAAGCGTACGAGCGGGAAAACGGGCGTATCCGGCGACGGATCGACCGGTTCCGCCGCGCCGGGATGTTCGGAAATGGTTCGTCTGTCACGATCGAACGGGCGACGACCGCCGATGATTTGATCGAGGCCTACCGCCTTGTTCATGACGTGTTCGTGCAGAGAAACTACATCTTACCGCAGACTGGCGGCATGCGAATCCGCCCGGTCGAAGCCCTTCCGGAAATGGCGACTTTCATTGCCAGGGCCGAAGGGAAGATCGTCGCGGTCATGAGCATTGTCCCCGACACGGCTGAATTCGGATTGCCTTCTGACAAGGCGTTCCAGAAGGAATTGGATTCACTTCGGGCGCAGGGCCGGAAGGTCGCCGAGATTACCAATCTGGCCGTTGACCCTTCCTACCGCAACGGAGCCATCTTCCTGGAGCTGACGCGGGTGATTCTGGCGCACGGCCTGACCATGGGCTATGACGACGGCTTCGTCTCGATCAGTGAGGAGCATGGAATCTTCTTTGAATCGGTTCTGGGCTTCGAACCCTTCGGCGAGCGCCGCAACTACGGCGACGAGACCGAGGACTACGTCGTCGGCATGAGACTGAACGGACGGGAACACGAGACCCAACTGCGTCGCATGGACGACGCGCTCGGCGATGGCGCCTTTCTGCACGACTGGTTCTACGCCAGGAACCCATACTTCGCGCTGGCGGAACAATGGCAGGAATCCGCCACCCGGGAGTTCCTTAAGCCGGCGCTATTGGGTAGACTGTTCGCCGACGAATCGAGGTTCATCGAACGTTGCGATGATTCCGTGTTGGCGGGGTTGCGGCAATACTGGGGCCCATGGCTCCTGGATGTCGTCGTCAGCCAATGGGTTCCTGAACCGGAGACCCTCGTGGCCGCATGACCCCCTCAATTGAGGAGGTCTGCGCATGCAGGTTCCGGAAGAACAGGCGGCCCATAACAGCAACACCGACCACCCGGCAGTCGCCGCGTTCCAGCGCGCCGCGGCCACAGTTCCGGGCTATCGCCAGATGCTGGCCGAACGCCGGGTCGACCCGGCCGGTGTATCCACGCTCGACGCTTTCCTCCGCATCACGCCCGTGACGGACAAGCAGCAGTTGTTCGGGCGCTTCCCGCTGCCGGAGTTGTGCGCGGATCGGAAACTGGACGATATTATCGCGGCCTACACCAGCTCGGGCTACACGGGGACGTTTTCGTTCGGGGTGGAAACGCTCGCCGATGTGCAGCGGGCGACGTCCCACATTGATCGGATGTTCGTGCATTTCACCGGGGCCGATCGGCGCCGGACCCTGCTCATCAACGCGCTGCCGGCCGGCGTGCGCGTTCCCTGCTCGGTTGCGATCACCATGGACATCGGCCCGCGCGCGGACGCGGCCGTGGGCGCTGTTCGCTCACTGGGCGCCTGTGTGGACCAGATTGCCTTCTCGGCCGAACAGCCGATGCTCAAGCTGATCGCCGAGACTGGCCGGCTGGCCGGGGTGGAGTGGAACAAACATCGAATCTTCGCGGTGACCGGTGCCGAGCTTATGGCCGAGAACTTCCGCAGCTACGTGGGCGGAATCTTCGGCCACGATCCGGAGCGGCCCGAGGCCGGCCGGATCGTCCTGAGCGTGGGGATTTCGGAGGTCAGCCTGAGCCTGGGCCTGGAGTCCAACGGCCTTTACCGCCTGCGGCGGGCCATGCATGCGGATGTGGCGTTGCGGCGGGCCCTGCTGGGCGAGGACCGCTTCGTGCCGGCGCTGGTGATGTACGATCCGCGCGAGTTCTTCCTGGAGACGCCGGTGCTGGAAGGCGGCCTGCCGCGCCTGGTGGTGACGACCCTGGCCGAGGACCGGCGGATTCCGCTGATCCGCTACGCCACCGGAGACTGGGCGCGGGTGATCTGGCCGGATGAGCTCGCCGGGAAACTGCACGCCGCCGGGCGGGACAACCTGCTCAGCCCGGACATGGCGGCTCCGGTGCTGGTGTTGTGGGGGCGTGGCCGCGGAGTACACGTTGGGCAGCGGACAGTGTTTCCCGAGCAGGTGAAGGAGTCGCTGTATTCCCTGCCTGGGCTGGCGGGTTGCCTCACGGGCAACTTCCGCATGGAGCCCGAGGCCGGCCGGCTCAAACTGCGGGTGCAGTTGAAAAAAGGCGAGCCCGGCCCGGCCGGCGAAGCGGCCGAACTGGGCCGGCGGATCGAGGCCGAAACGGGCGTGCCGGCCGGCGTCTCGCTGGTCGTGTATGAGGAAATGCCGGAGGGGATGGAACTGAGCTATCAGAAGAAGTTCGGGTATGTGTGAGAAGGGCCGCCACCACTCTGGGAACGCTCGGCTCTTGGGAACGCCGAGCTCCAGCTCGGCTCTTTCCGTATAGTCCGGCAGGGAGGGTATCGAGTCGCGTCATCGGCCCACGGGTCGGGAAGGAAACGGGGTGAGAATGGAACGGGGGCCCAGCGATTCTGACACACAACGAGGAGCGTCCGCGTTACATTTCCCGGCCAGGAGAATGACTCTCCTCTTTTATGGATCCCTTTTACGGGTCCGTTCCATTCCCCGGACCCGGCGGCCGGCGTCACCGCAAGCCTTCGCTCCACGTCAGGCGGGGGCCATCGAACAACATCCGCAGGTGATTCAGAACATCCCTCCCAATGATCCCCCAGACATTCTTGTCTGTCATCGCTTGGAACCGACCCGCCTGCCGTACAACAGACATTCCTGTCTGTCGTTTCATCCATCACACGATCTGCGGCAGGGCAGTAGTGCCGTGCCGCCCGCTCAAAACGAGTGGCCAGAAGAATGACTCCCGTCCCCTGCATTGCCCCCGCGGTTGGCCTCCCCGCGACCTCATGCGGCCCGGCTACGTCGCACAAACAGGGCCGGATGGCGATCGATGGCGTCAAGCAACCGACAGGCCATCGGCGAGGGGGTGCGCGTTCCCGCTTCCCACGCCTCGATCAGCTTGCGGGAAACGCCGATGAGTCTGGCAAAAAGTCCCTGGCTGAGGCCAAGCCGTTCGCGGAGCGTATGGACAGCGGTCGCGCCAAAACCGGGCGCGTCGGGAATGTCGACGGTCTTCATCGTCAGTTTCCCCGGCCGGCCGCGAAGGCCGTCACGAACCTCCGTCAGGCTCCGCACAAGCAAATCGCCCAGCGTTGCTTTCGTGCATTGTTTCATGGTGTCGTCCTTTTGTCGCCGGCCGCATCCAGACCGGCCACAATCACTCGTCGAGCGTCTGCTTGATTTGTTTCGCCAGGACCCGGCACATCTTTTCCTGTTCGGCCGTCAGGTTCGGTTGCTCGCTCTTCGGGAAGATCAGAACGAAATAGACGATGGCGTGGGCTGGAAAATACAAGTAGCAGACGCGGTATCCGCCGCTCTTGCCGGAGCGGCGCGAGGGCGGCGAAAAACGCAGCTTGCGAATCCCGCCCGTATTCCGCATGACCTTTCCGGAAAGCGGATTCTCCATCACCTC
>JBEKVL010000362.1:0-6787 GCA_049514055.1 Tepidisphaeraceae bacterium
GGCCACAGACCGTGTCAGGCGCCGTGCGCCTGGCCGTGCAGCGTCACGCCCCGTCGGCCACAGTCTCCGTGACGTCCCCGGGCAATCCGTCCGAGGTCCTCGAGTCGGGTGCGACCGCGGTCTTGTGCGACGGCGAGCCGGTGGCGCGCCTGCTGCTCCAGTCTGCCGAGAGCAACCCCAAATTCGCAAGACTCTCCATCGCCGCCGTGGGGCTGTGCGAGGGCAGGCCCTGCTGCACGGGAGTCTACGCCACCCCGGCCGAAATGACCACCGCCGGGCTGGAGTTGCTCGGCGACGCATCGCTCCGCCGGCCGACAGTCCTGTGGCTCAGCGGACAGATCGCGGATGGGGCGACCATCAAAGCCGTCCCCGATCCGATCTTCACGGCGCAAGCGGCCTGATCAGACGCAGTGCAACGGGCGTCGTACCGCGTACTACAAACTGCATGAAACCACCCGCGCTTCCTCTGTTGGCGATTCTGAGCATCGCGACCCTCGCAACGCGCGCCGATGACACGACGAAGACCCGGCCGTTGATGCGCGACTTCATCGGGCTCAACACCCACACCGTGCAATTCAAGCCCGAGTTGTACAAGCCAGTCTGCCGCCTGCTGCGGAACTATCACCCGGCCGAGTGGGATCTGGGCAAGGACACGGCCGTCCCGCCGCCGTTTCCCGAGGCCAAAAACCGCGTGAACTGGTCGACGCTCTACGGCGCCTGGACCAAGGCCGGCTACGAGATCGACTCCACGCTGATGCTCGCCAGCATCAAGCCCGACGGCTGGCGCAGCCGTGTCCGCGATGTCGAAACCTACGGCCGGCTGGTGACCCAGAACTTCGGGCCGTCCGGCGTCTGGCCGGTGCTCGCCAGCGTGGAAGTGGACAACGAACCGGCCGACTATCCACCGCAGGAATACCGCGCGATGTTTACCGCGATGGCCCGCGGCATGCGGGCGGCCGACCCGAAGCTCAAAATCTCCACCTGCGCGCTGTCCGTGAAGCGTCCGGGCAAATGGGCCAAACCAGTCGACTGCATCGCCGGACTGAACGATCTCTACGATATTCTCAATCTGCACACCTACGCCTTTGCCGAGAGATGGCCGACCTGGCGCCGGACGTTTCCGGAAGACCCGAAGACGGAGTATCTGGCCGAGGCGGCCGACATGATCGCCTGGCGCAACGCCAATGCTCCCGGCAAGGCGATCTGGATCACCGAGTTCGGTTTCGACGCCGGCACTCAACCCAGCCCCACCGACGGACCCAACAAGGGCTTCACGCAGTGTACCGAAACACAACAGGCCCAGTGGATCGTCCGGTCATTCCTGGTCTTCGCGTCGATGGACGTCGATCGGGCGTATCTCTACTGGTTCAACGACGACGACAAAGTCGGCCTGCACGCGGCCTCGGGCATCACCCGGAAGTTTCAGCCCAAGCCGTCGTTTCACGCGATGGCCCAGATGTACGCGCTATTGGGGGACTATCGCTTTTCGAAGGCAATCGTGCGAAAGGAGAACGACTGCTACGCATTCGAGTTCACGCACGCGAGCGAACCGGGCAAGCGGATCATCGTCGCGTGGTCGCCCACGGGTTCGGATCGCAAGGCCCAAGCCACCATCACCGTGGGCGGGCGTGTGGAGAGGGCGCCGGCCATGCAGACCGCCGCCGGCGCCGCGGCGGAAGTGCCGTTCAAGCAGACAGCCGCTGGCGACGTGTCGATCGAGATTGGGGAGTCGGTGGTCTATCTGATTGTTGGCGGGTGATTCAGTGCGTAGGGTCCACTTCAGCGGACGCGGTGGCGAGGGAACGCCGAATCGCGTCCGCTGAAGCGGACCCTACGGAAGTATCGGCGCCGTCTTCACCCCCTGCTTCGCATTGAACTGCTGCAGCTTGGCCCGCAATTCCAGGCGGAGTTTGGCGTACTCTTCACGCTCGGAGCGCACGTCGGCAAGGCGTTCCTGCGATCGTTTCCAAGCCTTGCCCGCATCGTCCTGCCTGTCGAGCCGATAGAGCGCATCACCCAGATGATCGAGTACCACCGCGTCCGGGAAATCCATCAGGTCCACGGATTTCTGCAAGTACTGCCGGGCCTGCTCGAAACGGCCACGTTTGTAGAGCACCCAGCCGAGCGAGTCGAGGTAGGCCGAGTTGTCCGGCTCGACCTCCAGGGCCAGGCGAATCAGCTTCTCGGACTCGTCCATGTGCAGCCCCAGGTCGGCCCACATGTAGCCGAGATCGTTGGCGGCCGGGGCGTGTTTCGGATCGAGCTTGAGCACCTCGGCCAGCAGCTTCTCCGTCTGCTCGGGCTGGTTGATCCACTCGTACATGTGGGCCACTGAGTAGAGTTCGTCGGGATCGGTGGCGATCGCCTTGGCCAGTTCATCCAGCACCCGGCGGGCCTCCGAATCGCGTTTCTGGCCGCGGTAGACCTCGACCAGCGCGCCGGCGATGGCGCGGTTGCCCGGCCGCCGCGACTGTTCGTCTTCCAGCTTGCGATAGAGGTCGTTCATGCGGCCGACCCGCGAGTAGAACTGCACGAGTCCCTGGAGCACCGACGGGTTTTCCGGTTCTTCCTGAAAAAGCCCGCCGAGCGTGGTCTCGGCACGGTCCAGGCGGTTGCTGGCGATGTCCCACTGAACCTGAAGCAGCCGGGCGTTGACGTTGAACGGATCGGTCGCCCGCCAGGTGACCAGCACCTTTTCGGCCTGCCGCAATCCGTCGTTGCTGCGTTGTTGGAGATAGACATTGAAGAGCGTCAGATACGCCGCTTCAAACCCGGGTGAGTCTGATGTGAGTTGCCAGAGAACCTGTTCGGCCGCCAGGGTCTTGCCTTCGGCGAGCATCGCCAGCGCCAACCCGAACTGTATCCGCGGCGAACGGCTGCCCAGCCGCGCAGCCTCTTCAAACAGCTTCGTGGCCTCGGCGGCTCGATTGTCGTGCATGGCCAGCCGGCCACGCAGGTCCGCCGCCAGGTCATTGCGGCCGGCGCGGGTAACCCGCTCGGCCAGTTTTTCCACAAGCTGGCTCTTCTGTGCGCCACTCAGGTCCTTGCGCGCGCCGATGTCATCCGTCAGCGCCCGATAGGCCGGGGCAAACGGAGGCTCGATCTGCACGGCCTTTTCCAGGCTCGCCCGCTCAAGCGCCGAGCGGCTCCAGACTTCCGCCAGCCGGGCGGTCCAGTAGAGCCTGGACGCTTCGGCGGCCGGCTCCACCGCCATGGCCTGCAGCAATGGGATCCGCACCCGCACGCCGGCGCTGACACGCAGCAGCTTGATCCATAGCCGCTCGAATTCCTCCAGCGCCTCCGGCCGGCGGGCCAGGGCATCGACGATCAGCCTGGCCGCGTCTAGGTTCTGTTGCCGGGCGATGTAGAAGTCGAACAGCCGGGAAACCACGATGGCGTCGCCCTGGCTGTCGGCGACGGCCTTGCGCATGATCCGCTCGGCCTCGGGAACCTGCCCCGCGGCCGCGAGCTGGTCGGCGACGGCGAAGACGATGAACCGGTCCTCCGGCCGCTCGCGCAGAATCGCCTGCAATTCAGTGAGCAGGCCCTTCTCGTTGCCGCGGGCCTTGCACACCTGCCGCAGCAACTCGATCGCCTGCGGGCTGGCGCGGTGCTCGACGACCATGTCGGCCGCCGTATGCATCGCCTCCTCGAGCTTGCCCATGCGGATGAGCAGCCGCACGCCGTAGGATTTGTAGTCGAGGCTGTTGGGATCGCGATCAATGGCCTTCTGGTAGAGCGCGGCCGCCCTGTCGTAGCGGTTGTGTTTCTCGTTGAGCTGTCCCGCCTGGATATAGAGCGTCTCCGGCCGGGCCAGCAGGTAGTACAATTCCGGATCGCGCCGCGGATTCAGTCGCGTGTCCATGCGATTGAACAGCTTGTCGTACTGGCCGATGGCGGCGGTGTCATAACCTTTCTGCTGGAGTGCCCTGGCCAGGAACAGATTGGCCTTGGCGGCGGATTCGATGCGGAGGCGGTAGTCGCGCGTCTGCAGCGCCAGCCGCAGGTGCTGGATCGCCCGGTCGAGGTCGTTCTTCGCCAGGTAATGCCGGCCAAGCAGCAGTTGCAGATCAATGTGGTCGGGTTCGAGGTCGTGGGCCTTCTCCAGGTATCTGATGGCCTGTTCGTTGCCGAAGTTTCCGGCCGCCACCAGGTTGCCCATGGCGAAGTTCAACTCGTAACTGTCAGGATCCTTCTCCAGAGCCTGCTTGAGCAACATGCCGGCACGAATGACATCGCGGTCAAACTCGGCCGACCGCGCCTGGGCGTAGAGCTGGAGCGATTCCACGGGCGGGTCGGCCGGCCGGGTCGTCGACGGGCTGCGCAGCGTGGGCACGGGCTCAATCTGGTCCAGCGACCAGAGCGCGGGATCCGCGGGGCGCGTGGCCGGCCGGGTCCGCGCCGAACCCGTCCCCTCTTCCGGTCCAGACCGGGCCGCCTCGGGCAGCCGGTGCCCCGTGCAACCGGCGAACAGCAAACAAGCCACAGCCACGGTCAACGAACGCTTCATGCGGAGTCCTCACTCATTACCACTGCGCCTCTTCGAACGGGTTGGCCAACGGCTTGACCTTCGCCTTGGGCAACACGTTCAGGATTGCCTTGGCCAGCGAGGCGTCCCCCGGCCCGATTCTGATGTTCAGCCGCGATCCTTTCACAAGGTGCAGTTGCGAGGCATGCAGTTCCACCTTCTTCGCGCACATCTCATCATACTTCGCCCTGGCAAACACCTGTGGAGTCAGCAGGCTGTAGAAGCTCGCCGGCAGGTGCGTCGCCACCGGCACGTCGCCCGTATCGACTTCCAGCAGCCCGCACCGCACTGGGGCCGCGAGTACCACGGCCGGGTGCTTCTCCGCCGCCTCCAGCACCGCGTCCAGGTCGGCCCAGGGCAGCAGCGGCCGCGCGGCATCGTGGATCACCACGTGCGTCGCCTCCGGCGCGATCTTCTCTCTGGCGGCGACGATCTGCTCGATCCACGTTGCGCCGCCGCCGAACATCCGCACCCCCGTGAAGCTCAGGTGCGCATAGAACTTCCGCTTGGCCTCTTCCATCGCGTCGGGCGCGAACACGACCTGCACCTGCTTGATGTTCTCGCGATTGAGGAACATCTCGACGCAACGCAGGAGAATTTCCCGCTGGTCGATCTTGACGAGAAATCCGCCTGCCTCCGTCGCCAACCCCGGCGGGGGCGCCGTGAGCAGAATCACGCTGAAGTTTGCCATGCGGCCTAATGGACCGCCGAACCGGCCCAGTGTCAAGCGCCGGCATCCGCCCCACCAACGAAGAAGGCGCGCCCGACGGGACGCGCCTCTCGTATTGCCTGTCTTCTGCTCTCACCGCCCGGCGGGCTTCAGCACCGTCGCCTTGGCCACAGCCACAGGCTTCACCGCCGGCTTGGCCGACTTGGCCTTGGCCTTCGCCTTGGCCGCCGTTGTAGTCTGGTCGGTGGGCGGAACGTCGATGGAAAAATCCACATGCGGATCCAGCTCTGTCAACACGGAATCCTCGAACACCGGGTTGATCTGCTTGCCGTTCAACAACACTTGCACCGTGAAGATGGCCGGATCGCCCGTGCCGTTGTAATGAACCGAGTAGTTGTAGGTTCCGGCCGGGCAGTTCTTCGGCCAGTAGACCGTCTGCACGCCCGCGGTCACCTCCGAACCAACCGGCCCCTTGGGACTGACGATCACGCCATCGCTGTTGGTGCCCGGATTCACGGCCGGGGCATATTTCTTCCCCGCCGGAGACGTCACGGTGAGATCCAGGTCCGGAAGGCCCAGGCCCGTCGACCCGTCACCCGTCCATGTCAGGCTGAAGGTGAGTTTGCCCTCGCCGACATCGGGCGTCGGAGGCGGAATGATATCCGAGCCACCCGAGAGTCCGGTGCCCCCGCCGCTCCCACTGCCCGGGACGAACGCGTGCAGCCCCGCCTGCAAACCACCGGCCGTGCTGTTGTACCCAACCACGGCCTGCTCCTGTGGGCTCAAGGCGGCCGACTGGCTCGAAGTCGCGGCCGATGCGCCGTAACTGTAGCCGGCCACGGTCTGATAGCGGCTGTCGACACGGATGCAATTCAGCCCGGTGACCGGGTCGATCCGGCGGACATACGCGACCGGTTGAGTGGTGGGCTGGGTGGTCGGAGCGGCGGCGGCCTGTTCGCCCTTCCGCATCTCGACTTTCCGCGAATTGCCGATCGTCGCATCGGCCAGCCCGCGACACAACACGACGTTGCCGCCGAACGCATCGTCCGTAACCTCGACACTGGTCCCGCGAACCGCCAGCGCCGAACTCGGAGCCCGGATCACCGCCTCGTGTTCCAGGCCGCCGGCCTCGACATCGTAGCGCATCCGGCCGTAGAGCATGCCAAGGTCCGCGCGGAAATTCGCGCTGCCCCGGGCTGCGTCGAGAATCTTCACCTGCGTCAGACGATCCACGGTCACGAGCTGCTCGGGCGGAAGCGTGAACACCAGCCTGGACTTGGGTCCCGTGCGCACTTCGCCGCCGACCGGGAACGTCATGCCGACCTTGGCGATGCGCCATGCGGCGTTCTCGTCGTCGCGCACCTGCACCGTGCCTTCCACGGACGCCACGGTGGCGACAATTGCAGGCGCTTTCTGTATGACCGCGGGCTGATCCTGGGCGACCGCCACGCGCGCCGTGGCAAGCCCAACCAGGCATAGACACACAACGATGGCGAGAAGTGGACGTCTCAACATGGCTTTCTCCAACTGTCGCACCGGCGAACCACCGGCACTTTCCTGAACCGGTCTCGCGAACGCCCTCGCCTTGC
>JBEKVL010000363.1:0-6764 GCA_049514055.1 Tepidisphaeraceae bacterium
ACACCTGGCGCGGCGGCCCGGTGGACGAGGACGTGTCGGCCTACGCCCGCCCCGGCGGCGGCTACGACCAGTGGACGCCGACGGCCGTGAACTACCCCGGCAACGGCACCAGCGGCCAATGGGTCGGGGACACCGCGAGTACATGGGATGCGTTCTGGAACCCGTCGAAGTACGACGCCGTAGTCGGCACAGTGCGTGACCCGGACGAGGTCGGCGGTTGGGACTTCGTGCCCGTCGTCGGGAGCGCGATGCGATCCTACTCGGCCTTCAGCCGAGGAGACGTCACCAGCGGGATTATCTACGGGCTGGCCGGCATCGGCGATATATCTTTGGTGAAGAGCGTGGGCAAGATGGCGATCAAGACAGGAGCCAAAGTGCTCGCGACCACTGCCGGGCGGAGCGTGGCGATCGGCGTGGCCGTTGCCACCCTGCTTGAAGCGCAAGACGCCGATGCTTCAACCGCGTCGGTCATGGCTCGCTTTATTGGATTGGCCAAGAAGGCTCCCGCGGCGTTCAAGAGCCCGGAATGGGCGGCGCGCGCCGAGATGGCATCCTTTGGGATTCGGACGTTCCGGACTCAGGTCATGCGCGGCGCGGCGGAAACGGGCTTCGAGTTTGGTGCGTACATCGGTCGGGGCAAGACTGCGAGATTGATCCTCGCCGAGGTCAAGGACATCACCGGCGTTGTTCCGCGCGGGAAGTTGACCGCGTTTGGCATGGGCAAGGGTGGGCCGTCGGTCTTGAAGGGCAACATAAAGGATTTGGTCGGACAAATACGGCGACTTGGAGTAGACGATGCCACAAAGACAGCGCTGACCAGACAGGCAAAACGTGGGACATACGAGGTATGGCTTTTCGGCAACCAAGCCAAGGGCACGATCTTTACGCCGGGCGTACGGGCGCAAATTCGCACCGCGACAGGCTCACACAAGACGGTCGTCAATCTGTTGGCAATACCATGAGTAGCATAACCCATAGACAACTTTGGCGAGAACAACTTGAAAAGCGGCTCCCTGATCTCAAAGAGATTCTCTCTTGGGACGATCTATTCGAAGAATGGCATCTGGACAGCATGCCTGAAGATACCGCCGCACAGGAGTTGTACTTCGGGCTCGACCTGCTCTACGGCGAAGTCGATCCGAAGATGGCTGTGCAATATATCAAACGGTGCATTGAAGTGGCCGACCGCGCCTTTGCGGAAGACAAGTTCCGCAAAGGCAGAATGTGCATGGAGAGTTTTCCGAGCAACCGCGGTTTGGCTGAGCGCGTGCGGGTGTACGCCCGAGCGTTGCTTGGCAAGAAGTTCGATGCGATGGCGTTGCGTGCGGGAGCAGAGGATATCATCACTTTCTTCAAGAAGTCGGACGATCCGATCGACTCACAAATGCACGCTTTCTGGCTGGCGGCCGTTCGGATGACGCTGATTGCAGGCGAACCATCTCGCGCAAAGGCGATGATTCGCGAGGCCCCCTCGCTGAAATGGCATCAGAAGGAGGCCGACCTGCTGGCCGACATCGCCCAAGCCGCCATCGAGGCGCAGCCCATCAAGGATCGCAAGTTGCTGGAGCGGCTGGACAAGCTGTTTGACAAGGTGCGTTCGCCCAAGTGGCGTGGCTCCTCCAGAGTGTTTGGCGAACCCAATGAGCAGCGGCTGGAACTCGGCCTGATCCGGTATCGCTACTTCACGTCCAAAGATGGGACGATTGACTGGAAGGAGGTGATAGAGAGCATCCGCAGGTGACGTCCGGCGGAATCCGCTGCGGGTGTCGGCCGGGCGGGATCTGTCCGCCGGGAGCATGGCCGGGACGAATCCCACGATCACGCGGACGGTGTATGATGCCCTGGACCGCGTGGTGTCCACCTGGATCGGCACGGATGACAGCAGGAAGGCTAAACAATGTGAATGCACCGATCGACTTCACCAAACTGCGGAGAGCTCAAAAAGGACTCAAGTACCTTCAGCAGTTCATGAGAGAATGAGGACTACCTATGGCATCCGCCCGAATTAAGGACCGCATGGAACGTCTGGCTAAGTGCCCGTGTTACGCCTTGCAGGTCGACGGCTACTACTACGCGCTAATGATGGTCGCAATTCAGCAGTCTGCTGGACGCAGCGGGTCGATTATCACTTTCAATCTGATTGGCGTTCTCCAGTTCCGTTCTAAAACCTTGCCAACGCGAGCCGTATTTGAATCTCGCCGATGGATGCGCTTGTATTTCGGCGAGTGGGGTGGAGACCAGTTGGTCTTTTGGTGCCACTCCCAGAAGCGCTTCGAGGCAGAAAGGCTCATCCCGATTGCCGAGGTTGATTCGCAACCTGACGACCCATTCGAATGTCCGGTGATGTGTCAGTGGCCGGGAGCGATGGAAATCTTGAAGGCAGTGTCGGCGCTTCCACGACCTGACAGCAAGGGATAAAGTCGAGCATGCCGGACCAGTTTGACTGGGCTTTGCAGGGTCCCGACGGCTCGGTCTGGGAGATCCAGAACCAGGAGACCAGCGGCTGGGCCGGCAAGGAACAGTACGTCTATACGCCCAGCGGCGAAGTCACCATCCTGACCTACAACCACGCCAACGTCGAGTGGACGTTTACGATCGTCAGCCACCTGGACTGGCGTAACTTCTGGCACGGCGGCCGGGCCGGGCTGGACCAGGCGATCAAAGCGGACAAGAATCCGACCAACAATGCCGATTACCTGAACACCTACGACGGCACGCTATTGCTCTCCAGCGACATGGTCTACGACACCTACAGCCAGGCTCCGTTGCAGCAGGACAAGTACGCCTTCTTTCGACTCGGTCCTGGCGGGGGTCGACGCCAATCAGGACGATCTCGCGGCCGAACGTCTGGCCCTGGTAATGTTGGATACCCTACCCGTCTGGGGCCGGCGGCAGCGGTGGAGCGGGCTGACCCACCTCAACGTTGCATTTGTCACTCTTCATTTTTCCTTCCTCCCGTCTCCCACGATCAACCATCAACTATCAACTCCCATCCGCTATGATGCCCCCCGATGCTGCTGCCGATCCATTCGATCCGCGAGGAACTGCTGCGCCGGTTGCGCGAAGGCAACCGTCTCGTCCTCTCCGCGCCCACCGGCTCCGGCAAGACCACCCAGGTTCCGCAATTTCTCCAGCAATCCGGGCAGTTCGACGGCGACATCGTCATCCTGCAGCCCCGCCGGCTCGCCACGCGCCTCGTGGCCGAACGCGTGGCCAGGGAAATGGACTGCCGCATCGGGGAACTTGTCGGCTACCAGACGCGACACGATTCCAAGGTATCGCCGCTGACCCGCATTCGCTTCCTGACCGAGGGACTCTTCCTGCGGCAGTTGCAGAACAGCCCATCGCTGCGCGGCATATCGGTCGTGTTGCTGGATGAGTTCCACGAGCGGAACCTCGCAACAGATGTGTCGCTGGCGCTCGTCCGGCGGCTGCAGGAAACCGGCCGGCCGGATTTACGACTGATTGTCATGTCGGCTACGCTCGATGTGCAGCAGGTGACTGCATACCTCAATTGCCCGGCAATCGAGACGCATGGCCGGATGTACCCGGTGGACATCGGCTACCGCGCCGCCAAATCGACAGCCGGCAGCAAGTCGGCCATCGGCAAGTGGCAGCAGCGTGGCCCCACGCCCGTCTGGAACCTGGCCGCCGACGCCCTGGCCGACCTGCTCCAGCGCGAGCCCGAAGGCGACGTGCTCGTCTTCATGCCCGGCTCTTACGAGATCCGCCGCACCATCGAAACCTGCGAGCGCCTTGGCGGCGGACTGGCGATCTACCCGTTGTACTCGGAACTTCCGGCGGCCGAACAGGACCAGGCCCTGCGGCCGGATGAACGGCGGAAAGTGATCGTTTCCACAAATGTGGCCGAAACGTCCATCACCATCGAGGGCGTGCGGCACGTCATCGACTCGGGCCTGGCACGCGTGAATCGCTTCGACCCCCGGCGCGGCGTCAACGTGCTCGCCATCGAGCCCGTCAGCCGGGCCAGCGCCGAGCAGCGGGCCGGCCGCGCCGGGCGAACCGCGCCGGGCACCTGCCTGCGACTCTGGGCCGAGAGCGAATATCGCCACCGGCCGGCACAGAACGATCCCGAGATCCGCCGGCTCGATCTCGCGGAGGTGATGCTGCAACTGCTGGACCTGGGGATCGAGCAACCCGCCGACTTCCCCTGGCTTGAATCGCCTGATTCTGATGCTGTGACTCACGCACTCGATGTGCTGATCGAACTCGGGGCGGTCGCCGCTCTGCGTGGCACGGGCTTTCAGCCCGTGGTCAACCGCGTCAGCGGCGAACACACAGGCAAGGTGCCCGTGCCACCACTGCTTTGCCTCACGGCAATCGGATCGCGAATGGCAAAGATGCCCATGCACCCGAGGTTGTCCCGGCTGCTGGTGGAGGCCGAATCACGCGGGTGTGTCGAGCGGGCCTGCCTGTGGGCCGCCCTCATCAGCGAACGGGATATCCTGGTGCGCGGCATGGAATGCCCGCTGGCGAAAGAGATGGAGACGACGTTCCCGAGATCGGACTTTGTGGTGCTGGAACGTGCGCTGGGATTTGCGAAGGCGTCGCGATTCGATCCGGATCGTTGCCTGCGGAAAGGGATTCACGCCAATGCGTGCCGGGAGGTGGAACGGACGCAACGGCTGTACGAGTCGGTGGTCGCGGGCGGAGATCGCCGCCGGAACACCGCGATCAACGATCGCGGCTACAAGAGTCAGCACTCGGGACCCAGCACTCAGCACTCACCGCCCTCCGCCCGGCTACTGACCACTGACCACGGACTGCTGACTCCCTTGGCAAAATGCCTGCTCGTGGCGTTTTCCGATCACCTCTCACTGCGGAGAAACACCACGAATCTGGCCGCTGCCGTCATTCACGGACGGCGGGGCGAACTCGATCCGGCAACCATCGCCCAGCATGTCGGGCTCGTCCTGCCGGTGGAGATGAGCGAGATCGGCGGCGGCAAGAACACCGACACCCGCACAGTCCTGTCGCTGGTCACGGAAATTGCCCCCGAATGGGTCCGCGATGTATACAAATCGCAACTCCGCCGCGAAATCCGCCACGAATACAATGCGAAGATGCAGGCCGTCGAGGCGACGGACGTGGAACTGCTGGCCGACCTGCCGATCGACGAGCGACTGCTCCCGGATTCGGCCGTGGATCGCGGCCGCGCCGGCGAGATCCTCGCCGAGCAGATTCGCCGCGGGATCCTGCGGCTGGAAGCGTGGGATGAATCCGTGGAGCACTGGATCGCGCGCGTGCGGTGCGTGGCCGGCTGGTTTCCCGAGCGGCGGATGGTCTGCTACGACGAGATCGAGACGGGTGTGATCCTGCAGGAATTCTGTGCCGGCGCGATTCGCGCCAAGGACTTGCGCGATCGCTCGGTGCTGGACGCCCTCAAGGGCGCCCTCTCCTGGGAAGACCAGCAGTTCGTCGAACGCATGGCCCCCGAGCGGATCGAGCTTCCGCGCGGCTGGCGAATGAAGGTCGAGTACACGCCCGGCCAGCAGCCGCGCGGCCGGGCGAAAATCCAGGACTTCTACGGCATGACGCAAACCCCCACCATCGCCGCCGGCCGCGTGAAAGTGGTGCTCGAACTGCTCGCCCCCAACATGCGCCCGGTGCAGACCACCGAAGACCTGGCCGGCTTCTGGGAGCGGCTGTATCCGGAACTCAAGAAAGCACTCTCGCGGAGATATCCGCGGCATGAGTGGCTATAAGAGATTGAGATCTCACATTTCAGGTCTGCCAAGCGGAAAACAGACGCGAACGCCAAATATGTGGCGTTCGCGTCTGTTTTCGCGTTCTTGGCGTTTTCGCGGCTGCTTCTTGTGTGTGCTACAGCTTCTCCGCGTCCGCTGAAGCGGACCCTACTTCGCCGACACGTTGTAGCACATCAGCGTATCGTGGCTGCGGAGATACAATTTGCCATCTTGGATCACCGGATGCGCCCAACTCGGCCCGTCCGACGCCGCGGCCTTGAACGTGCCTTGAAGCTTGTAGCCGTCGGGAGTGGCCGCAATCAGCGCGACCACGGCATCCTTCTCGTAGCGGAAGATCACGTTGCCGTCGGCGTAGAGCACCGCCGCCGAACCGCCGGCTTCGGCCTTGGGCGCCTTCCAGACGATCTTGCCCGTCGCCATCTCGATGCAAACCGGCAGGCCCGCGTTCTGGCCGGTGCCGCCGTACAGATAGTCGCCGACCAGCACCACGCCGCCGTGGTGGTTGGCGAAGGTTTTGGCGTCCAGGAAATAGACTTCCTCGGCCTTCACGCCTCCCTGCCCGTCGGCCGACAACTTCAGCAGTGCCGAGCCCGTGCCGTACGCACTGCTGGCGAAAACCGTGTCACCCTTGACCACCGGGCTGGTGATGTTGGCCACGTTGTTGATCGCCTTGTTGTAGCCCCAGAGAAACTTGCCGTCTTCGGCGCGCACGCCGATCACGCCGCGGCCGGTGAGCGTGATGTACTGCTTTACGCCTGCGCACTGGCCGATGACTATGGAACTGTAGGCCGCCCCGTCCTTGCCCTTGGAACCGATATCGGGCTGGGCGGATTTCCAGATCAGCGCGCCGGTCTTCTTGTTCAAGGCGACGATCATCGCATCGGCCGCGCCGGGGGTCACGACCACCTTGTCGCCGTCAATCAGGGGCGACTCGCTGAAGCCCCATTGGCTCATCATCTTGCCGCCGAAGTCTTTGCCGAAATTCTTGCGCCAGACTTCCTTGCCGTCGGCCACGTTGACGCAAATCATGTCTCC
>JBEKVL010000364.1:0-6751 GCA_049514055.1 Tepidisphaeraceae bacterium
GAACCCTGCGACCGAACGGATTCGGGCGCGCCGGGCCTTTCTGACAAGGAGGTTGCCCACCCAGCATACGTAGTGCTCTCCTGCCGGAGCGGAGCACCGGCTCATCGAACATCGAGTCTCGTGTCTGATTTCGGTTCGCCGATCCACCGGTGCTGCGGGATACGCAGGCCGGGGAGACGCGGGCCGAGGTTCTGCTTCACCTGCGACGGCTACGGACAGCAGTCGCACATTATCGGCCCCGTCAGAAAGCGGGGCCGGCGTCACGGAGGATACCCATGAGTCGGATCAACACCAACATTCCGTCTTTGATGGCCATCAGCCAGTTGTCAAAGAATTCGGCGAACTTGAACACAAGTCTGCAACGCCTGTCGACCGGTCTGCAGATCAACAGCGGCAAGGATGCGCCGGCAGGCCTGATTGCCAGCGAAACACTACGTTCGGAAATGGCCGGCATCAACCAGGCGATCGAGAACTCCGGCCGGGCCGACAACGTGCTCAGCACGGCGGAAGGCTCGCTCCAGGAAGTTTCGGCCCTGCTGCTCGAAGTGCAGAGTCTGACCACGCAGGCCGCCAACTCCGGCGCCCTGTCCAGCGATGAGATAGCGGCCAACCAGCTCCAGGTCGACTCGATCCTGAGCTCCATCAACCGCATTTCCAACACCACCCAGTTCAACGGCGTCAAGCTGCTCGACGGCTCGCTGGACTACACGACCACGGGCGTGAATCCCACCAACTTCGCCACGGTCAATGTGAACTCGGCGCTCCTGGCCGACAATGCTCCCGCGAACGTCGTCGTGGCCGTGACCCAGTCGGCCCGCACCGGCACCATCGGCTACACCGGCGGCGCCCTCGGGGCGGGCAACGCGGTGACCGTGCAGATCGCCGGCAACAAGGGATCACAGCAGGTTTCCTTCGCCGGCGGCACGACCATCGCCCAGATGGTCACCGCCGTCAACGCCGTGAAGGACGCCACCGGTGTCTCCGCAGTCAACTCCGCCGGCGACCTCGGGCTGTACTCGGTTGACTTCGGCTCCAAGCAGTATGTATCCCTGCAGACGGTTTCCGGCACTTTTGTTCCCACGGCCGGTGTCGGCTACGGACGGGACGCCAACGTGACGGTCAACGGCGCGGCCGCCCAGGCCGACGGCCTCTCCGTGTCCTACCGGGTTGCGAATCTGGACATCCAGATGCAACTTGGCACGGCGTTCAATACCGCGGGCAACGACCAGTTCCAGATCACCGGCGGCGGCGCCGTCTTCCAACTGGGTCCCAAGGTTTCCGAGCAGGACAAGGCTTCCATCGGCTTGCAGTCGGTATCGACCGGCTCGCTGGGCGACGCGATCACGGGCTATCTCTCGACCCTGGGTTCGGGGGCGGCCAATTCGCTGTCCAGCGGCAACCTGACCACCTCGCAGCAGATCATCGACCGGGCGATCACGCAGGTCTCGACCCTGCGCGGCCGGATCGGCGCCTTCCAGAAAGAAGTTCTCGATTCAAACGTCAATTCGTTGAATGTCGCGCTCGAGAATGTTACCTCCAGCGAGAGCGCCATCCGCGACACCGACTTCGCGGCGGAAACCGCCGCGATGACTCGTTCGCAGATCCTCGTTCAGGCGACAACCACAGTGCTCGCCCAGGCCAACTCGTCTCCACAGAACGTGTTGGCGCTGCTCAAGGGGTAACCGCGATAGCAGGATGAGCACTGGAAAGGGCCGGTCCGGAAATGGGCCGCCCTTTCTTAGTTTTATATGACATTAAGTTGCAATCAGTAGGTACTTCTGCGTACGCAGAAATTGCCGGCAGGGCCGGAAAACGGGCACGGACGCGGCTTTTATCGGCCTTCCGGCGGCGCAAAAAACGGAGTGCTTCCTGTAAAGTCGGCGCCCCGAGAACTCCGAAACAATGGGCGAGAACAAGGGGTTTGCACCATCACGAGAAGTGCGAACCCCGCGGCCGAACGGATTCGGGCGCAGGGCCTTTCTGACAAGGAGGTTGCCCACCCAGCATACGCAGCACTCGTCCGCCGGAGCGGAGCCCCGGCCCATCGTCTTCCATTCCGTTCGTTTGATCGTGGTTCGACGATCGCTCGAATCTGCCGGCCAGGCAGTTCCGCGATCCGCGAACCGGTGTCCCGTTCCATCTGCAGCGGTCACGGACAACCGCTGCCTGTCCCCGGTCCCCAACGAAAACGGGACCGCGTCACGGAGGATACGTATGAGTCGCATCAACACCAACATTCCGTCTTTGATGGCCATGCAACAGCTCTCAAAGAACTCAGCCAACCTGAGCACGAGCCTGCAGCGCCTGTCGACCGGCCTGCAGATCAACAGCGGCAAGGACGCGCCGGCAGGGCTGATTGCCAGCCAGACGCTGCAATCGGAAATGGCCGGCATCAACCAGGCGATCGCGAACTCCAGCAGCGCCGACAACGTCCTCAGCACGGCCGAAGGCTCGCTCCAGGAGGTTTCGTCCCTGCTTCTGGAAGTTCAGAGTCTGACTACGCAGGCCGCCAACTCCGGCGCTCTGTCCAGCGATGAGATCGCCGCCAACCAGCTCCAGGTTGACTCGATCCTGAGTTCCATCAACCGCATCAGCAACACCACCCAGTTCAACGGCGTCAAGTTGATCGACGGCTCCATGGACTACACCACGGCCGGCGTGAATCCCACCAACTTCGCCACGGTCAATGTGAACTCGGCCCTCCTGGTCGACAATGCGCCGATGAACGTGGTGGTGGCGGTGACCCAGTCGGCCCGCACGGGCACCATCGGCTACACGGGCGGCACGCTCGCGGCGGGCAACGCCGTCACGGTACAGGTTGCGGGCAACAAGGGATCACAGCAGGTTTCCTTTGCCGGCGGCACGACCATCGCGCAGATGATCACCGCGATCAACGCGGTGACGGGCTCCACGGGCGTTTCCGCCATCAATTCCGGCGGCGACCTCGGGCTTTACTCTGTGGCGTTCGGATCGAAGCAGTATGTGTCCCTGCAGACCGTTTCCGGCACCTTCGCCCCGACGGCCAGCATCGGCTACGGCCGCGACGCCAACGTGACGGTCAACGGTGCGGCCGCCCAGGCCGACGGCCTGTCCGTGTCGTACCGGAATTCGAATCTGGACCTCCAACTGCAACTCGGCACGGCGTTCAATACGGTGGGCAACGACCAGTTCCAGATCACCGGCGGCGGCGCCGTCTTCCAACTCGGTGCGAAGGTGGACACGCAGGACAAAGCGTCGATCGGGTTGCAGTCGGTATCGACCGGCTCGCTCGGCAACTCGATCACGGGGTATCTCTCGACGTTGGGTTCGGGGGCCGCCAACTCGCTGTCCAGCGGCAACCTGAATACAGCACAGAAGATCATCGATGCGGCGATCGCACAGGTCTCCACGCTGCGAGGCCGGATCGGCGCCTTCCAGAAGGAAGTTCTCGATCCCAACGTCAGTTCGCTGAATGTCGCACTCGAGAATGTGACCGCCAGCGAGAGTTCCATCACCGACACCGACTTCGCCGCGGAAACGGCCAACATGACGCGCGCGCAGATTCTCGTGCAGGCGACGACCACCGTGCTCGCACAGGCCAACTCGTCTCCACAGAACGTGTTGACCCTCCTCAAGGGGTAACCGCGATGGCAGGATGAGCACTGGAAAGGGCCGGTCCGGAAACGGGCCGCCCTTTCTTGTTGGGTTCACCGGTGCGAACATGCCCCGCCGCAACAGCCGCCGCCGCAACCGCCCCGGCCACGGGCGGGGCTCGACGACGCCCTCGGGCCTTCGCCGCCGACGGCGAAGGTGCTCATCGCCCGTTCCGTCCTCTTGCAGCCGCAGTGCGGGCACGGAACGGCCGCCTTGCCGGACATCGAGCGGACGAGTTTCTCGAACCGCTCGGAACATTTGTGGCAGATGTATTCGTACACGGGCATGCTTGACTCCTTGCTGGTTTATCAGGGCGGGCTATTCTACGCATATGTGGTTTCTAATCCATCGAGAGGAGCAGACATGCCGGTGAAGGATTTCGCGCTCGACAAGAGCAAGTTCATCAACGTTTCCCAGGCTGGCGGGATCGAAGCCTATGCGCTTGACGAAGGTCCGGGTCGGGGCACGCGGGTTCTGTGCGTGAACACGGGTGGCGGGTTGCGCTACCGCGTGCTCGTGGACCGCGGGCTGGATATCGACCAGGCGTTCATCCATCAGCACTCGCTGTCGTTCCTGACGTACAACGGCGTGACGCCGCCGACGCGGGCACTGGACTGCGGGCTGGACTGGCTCAAGAGTTTCCCCGGCGGCCTGCTGGCAAGTTGCGGCCCGTTCGGCATGGGCGCGCCCTGCACCGACAACGGCGAGGAGTGCGGCCTGCACGGCCCGCACTCGAACACGGCCGCTTCCATCGAGTCGATCGTTCAGCCCGATCCGCATCGCGGACAGATGGACATGATTATCGTCGGGCGGGTCCGTTATGGGGCGTTCTACGGCCCGTGCGCCGAACTCAAGCGAACGATCCGCTCGACGCTGGGCGGGAATGCGATTCATGTTACGGACGAACTCTACAACGCGCACAACGTGAGTGTGCCGCACGGCTATCTTCTGCACATCAACTTCGGCTATCCGCTGTGTGATGCGGGTTCGGAGATCTGCGCCGACGTTGAACGTGTTGAGCCGCAGGCCGGGTGCGAGTCGACGGCCAGGCGCTACGCGACGGACAAGTGGCGGGTCATGCCCGAGGCACTCAAGGAGCATTCCGGGCCAACGTCGTGGGTCGGCTACCTGTTCCCGAAGGTGGACAAGTCCGGGCTGGTGACGGCGGGGATCGTCAACCGCAGACTGGGTATCGGGGCGTCGGTGCGCTACAGCCCGAAGGAATTCTGCCGGCTGGTCAACTGGCAACACTGGGGCCATGGTGAATATGTGACGGCGCTGGAACCCGCCACCGGCGTGGTCGAGGGTCGTGACAAGAACCGGGCGCTGGGGTTGTTGCAGCAATGGCGGCCGGGCGAGATCAAACGGTATGGCTACACCATCGCGGCCCACACAGACAAAGAAGAACTGGCGGCGCTGCGGGCGTTGAACGGCTGACATCTGGCTCAGAGGTGCGACAGGAATGCACGGGGAACACCAGGAGAATGCAGATTCTTCACGGTGTGGCCACGGATAGGGGCTTTATTGGTTTTGGAACGTGGTTTTCTGGCGTGGCACGCTGGTTGCTGTTAAGGTATAACGAACCGGGCCGTGACAGTATGGGTTTCCCTCCTCCCCGACCACCCCATACCTATCGCCCGGTTTTTTATTGCGCACTGCCAGCAAATCAAGTCAAGCCATCCCGACTCTTGCACCCTTAAAGCTCTGAACTCCTGCCGATCAGCCGAGCCACTTCCTGGCAATCCTTGTCGCCCCGGCCGGAGAGATTGATGACGATGATCTGATCGCGCGACATCTTGGGTGCGATCTTCGCGGTGTGGGCAATGGCGTGGGCGCTTTCCAGCGCGGGGAGGATTCCCTCCGTCCGGGCCAGCAGTTGGAAGGCGTCGAGGGCTTCGGCGTCGCTGACCGAGGTGTACTCGACCCGGTGGGTGTCTTTCCAGAAGGCATGTTCCGGGCCGACGCCGGGGTAATCCAGGCCCGCGCTGACCGAGTGGACGTCGGCCGTCTGGCCATCTTCATCCTGAAGGATGTACGAGAGTGTCCCATGCAGCACGCCGGGCCTGCCCTGACAGAGCGTGGCGGCGTGGTTGCCGAGGGTCAGCCCCCGGCCGCCGGCTTCGACGCCGATCAGGCGCACGGAGGCATCATCGACAAACGGATAGAAGATGCCGGCCGCATTCGAGCCGCCGCCGACGCAGGCGACGATCACGTCGGGCAGGCGTTTGAAGATGTCGAGCGACTGGCTGCGGGTTTCGGTTCCGATGACGCTCTGGAAATCGCGGACCATGAGCGGGAACGGATGCGGGCCGGCGACGGTGCCGATGATGTAGTGCGTCTGCTCGACCGAGCCCATCCAGTCGCGCATGGCCTCATTGAGCGCATCCTTGAGCGTCTTCTGGCCGGACTGCACTTCGATGACGTTGGCACCCATCAGCCTCATGCGGAAGACGTTGAGGCTCTGGCGGCGGACGTCCTCAGCGCCCATGAACACATCGCACTTGAGATTGAACAGGGCGGCGACGGTGGCCGTGGCCACGCCGTGCTGGCCGGCACCGGTCTCGGCGATGACCCGCGCCTTGCCCATGCGTTTGGCCAGCAGCCCCTGGCCGATGCAGTTGTTGATCTTGTGAGCGCCGGTGTGGTTGAGGTCTTCGCGCTTGAGGTAGATCTTGGCGCCGCCGAGTTGTTCCGTGAGGCGCTTGGCAAAGTACAGGCGGCTGGGCCGGCCGACGAATTCGCGGAGATAGAACTCGAACTCGGCGTTGAATTGCGGGTCTTTGCGGGCCTTGAGGTACTCGCGTTCGAGTTGCTGGATGGCGAAGACGAGGGTTTCGGGGACGTAGATTCCGCCGTAGGGACCGAAGTGGCCGGTGGCGTCGGGGACGGCGGAGATGGCGGGTGCGGTCATCATGGGGGCAATGGTAAGGGAGGGGACGGGCGGGTTCAAATGAGGAGTGTGAGTGCTGCGTCCTCAGTGGTGAGAGTTTGTGAATAAATCGAAAAAACGGCGTGGTTCAAAGCGGGGTTACACTCGCGGGGACCAGAGCTCACGACCGCGAAGCTGTATCTCCTGTTTTGTGCGGCAGTTACAAATGAAAACGACCGCATCGTCGCC
>JBEKVL010000365.1:0-6743 GCA_049514055.1 Tepidisphaeraceae bacterium
ACCCTATGCGTCGGTTTCTGTCAAGAGCGTGGACGTCGAATCGTTATGCGCGTCGCACGCCGGACAGGCGTGCGTCGTCGGCGTGGACGTGGCGAAGTTCGAGTTGATGGCGGTGTTGCGTTGGCCGGACGGCTCGTTCCCGCGGCCGTGGCGGATCATCAATCCCGAGGAGCTCGGATTACTCATGGCGTTGCTGGAGAAGCTGCGTTCGCGTTGTTTGGTGACGGTCGCGTTGGAATCCAGCGGCACCTACGGCGACGCGTTGCGTCAGGCGTCGTCGGACGCGGGCATCCCGGTGCAGCGCGTGTCGGCCAAGGCGGTGAAGGATCAGGCCGAGACCTTCGACGGCGTGCCGAGCCAGCACGACGGGAAGGACGCGGCGATCATCGCGGACCTGTGTGCCCGCGGCAAAGGCGTTGCCTGGGCACTACGGGCCGGCAATGCGACCGACCAGGAGATCCGCTACTGGGTGCGTCGGCTCGATGCGGTCCAGCGGATCAAGCAGGTCTGGGGCGGAAAGATCGAGGCGTTGCTGGCGCGGCACTGGCCGGAGGCGACGCGGCTGGTGAAGGCCACCACCGCCACGCTGTGCCAGGCCTTGGCGCGTTGGGGCGGCCCGGCCGCGCTGGCCGCCGACCCCGAGGCGGCAACGATCCTGGGTGGCTTCGGCGGGCACTATCTGACCGAGGCCAAGACCGCCGCGCTGATTGCCTCGGCCAAGACGACCGGCGGCGTGCGGATGAGTGAGTGGGAGACCCGCGAACTCAAGGAACTGGCCGGGTGGATCGTCGAGCAACGAAAGGAGATCCTGGCGTGCAAGCGGCGGCTGCGGGCACTGACTCGTGGCCATGAAGTGATCGCGGCGCAGACGCCGGCCCTGGGTCTGGTCACGGCGTGCGTGCTGTGGATGTGCCTGGGCGATCCGCGTCAGTACGACAGCGCGGCGGCGTACCGCAAGGCGATGGGTCTGAACCTGGTGGAGCACTCCAGCGGCGTCTTCAAGGGCCAACTCCATGTGAGCAAACGTGGTCAACGACTGGCGCGGAAATGGATGTATTTCAGCGCCTTGCGCTGGATGAGGGATCCGGCGGTCAAGCCGTGGGTGCAACGGAAGAAGGCCCGCGACGGCGGGAAAGCCCTGCGGGCGATGGTGGGCGTGATGCGCCGGCTGGCGCTGGCGGCGTGGAACGTGGCGCGGACCGGCGAGGCGTTCGATCCCCGGCGATTGTTCCCCGGCAGCGATGCGACAACACGCCAGGGCGCGGCGAAGTCTAAAGAAGTTCCGGCGCTGACGTGACTGAAACCCCGATCGCCAATCGAGGCGACGTACGAAGCGAGCCGATGATGAAAGCGAGGTGTGTTCCGCGAGCGTAAATTCAGACACGATGATCGACCCAGGCCGCGTCCGGCCACCTTCCGCGTAGTCCCCTTCGCGACCTCGCAAGAGGATCGTCGGGAAAAGTCCCGAGGGGCCAGGACGCCGGCCGTCCGGTCAAATCTCCGATGCAGCCGATTCGACGGCGCCCGCGCAAGCGGGGGCACGTTCTGAGCAACAGGTTGGAGCTACCCGGACGCCGGCACCCGCGGCCTGATTCGAGGTGTCGTGGCTCGCTTATGAACAAACGACGGCGTGGAACGCCGCCGGATCTGCCAGGACGGCGATGCGAGAGCGTGCGGGCGTCAAGCCTCCGCTACGCTCCGGCTTGACGCCCGCACGCTCTCGCACGGAATCACAAAACGCGCATCCCCGGTTGAGATGCTCTTGACAGGAACGAAACAGGGGGACATCCGACGCAGAAAGGGGGACATCCTACCTTACGAGTCAGGACGCAGGTCCGGAAACAGGGGACACTGGACATTAATGCCGTCGTTCGAGGCGAGGATTGCTGGCGTAGTGGCCACGCAATGTGGTGAAAGATGGTGATTAATCGCGGATAGCTCGGATGGCCCAACGCGGCATAGACGGAACCAGAAGAGATGATCCGCAGATTTCGCAGACTAACGCAGATTAAGAGAAGGCTGTTTGAAATCTGCGAGAATCTGCGAAATCTGCGGATAAGATCTTCGCAGCTTGGAAAGAAATCGGTCGGTTGTAGCACAGAGAGTCTACGAACGATGCGACAAAGCCGTGGTCAGGAAGCTGTCACAGTGTTTTGAATCGTTGGAGAGAGAGTCGTCCATCATGGAATCAATACAAAGTCCTCTAAAGCTGACTGGCGGACACTCAGCAACGGTTCGAATGTGGCTGCACGTCGCCGGGCAATCCCTGCCGGTCGTGCAGGCGGGAGACACATCGCTGAAACTCAGAGATCATATCACGCCGCCCAGCGGTCTTGCGTCGCTCGAAATTTCCGTTGATGGCCAATCCTACCACTCGGCCGTAATTGTCTCATCCGGCGGGGACTCTCGCTGGATCCAAATCTCGCCAGCCGTCTGAAGCACGGTGTGACCGTCATGGCCGACCGTAGCCAGAAAGTCGGCCAATTCCAGCGGAAGGTTCTCGTCGAGTTTGACGTTCATACGATGGCGGGCAGTTCCATGACACGTTCGACGTGATCCCGCCCCGTCAGCAGGACGGGCATCCGCGCTGGCCTGCCTGCCGCGTAACCAGCGGCACCAACACGACTTACCAACCGTAATGACATGATTTAGTTATCTATATACTACAACTGGCATCGCGGCTTGACAATCCTTCTTTCCGGCCTTGCACGCCATAACCCCCTGACTCATCACAACTAACAACCCACCCCGCTCCCGCGCGCTGCGCGCAACGGGTGTGGGCCTAAAAATCTCCCGGATTTTTTCGAACCACCTGTCCAGCGCCAAACCCGTTTTCTCGCTCCCGGCGCTGCGCGCTAACAACGCCGGGCGCGCAGCGCGGCCGGTATAATAGAAGGGCTTGCCTTCTCGGCCCGCGCCGGCGGACCGGTTCTTTAACAACCCGCCCCGCCTCGTCCGCGCCCCCTCCGCGCCCGCCACCCGACAAGCGGAGGGCGTGACCACGAGCAACGCGCCCGACTGGTTGAATTCCGTGGGAGTGGGAAATGGGTCAGGGATCAATGGCCCTCTTGCTGGGCAAGTGAACCGGCATCGCGGTCTGTTGACTGCATAGTACCACAATCGCTGATAACCGGCAGGCTGGTCTTCGCCTGTCACCCCGCCGCCCTTCGCTTCCACTTCCCGCAACACCGGCAGCCCCCGCCAAATACAAATAAACCGCCCGGCGAGTACGCCTCGATAATGCTTGTAGTGGATAGTTGATAGTGGGTAGTCGGTAGCGCAGAGCTGAATTCACTACCGGCCACCGGCCGTCTTCCGCCTTCATCCGTGTCATCCGCGGTTAATCATCTTTCATTCACTCTCTTCGTGTCTTGCTTCGCATCATCGCAGTTACCAACAAGATCGGTTCGGGTCCATGACACTTTCGGTGTGATCCCCCGCCCGTCAACAGGACCGGCATCCGCGCTGGCCTTCCTGCCACGTAACCAGCGGCACCAACACGACTTACCAACCGTAATGACATGATTTGGTTATCTATATACTACAACTGGCATCGCGGCTTGACAATCCATTTTTCCAGCCTTGCTCGCTATAACCCCCTGACTCATCACAACTAACAACCCACCCCGCTCCCGCGCGCTGCGCGCAACGGATGTGGACCGAAAAATCTTCCGGATTTTTTCGGCGTACCTGTCCAGCATTAAACCCGCTTTCTCGCTCCCGGCGCTGCGCGCCAACCCCGCCGGGCGCGCAGCGCGGCCGGTATATATAGAAGGGCTTGCCTTCTCGGCCCGCGCCGGCGGACCGGTTCTTTAACAACCCACCTCCCCTCGTCCGCGCCCCCTCCGCGCCCGCCACACGACAAGCGGAGGGCGTGACCACGAGCAACGCGCCCGACTGGTTGAATTCCGTGGCGCGGGCTTCCAGCCCGTGGTGTCGGTACTCCGACACATCCTCGCTGCCCGGAAGAATGCTCACGCCCCGCCGCGCGACGAGCGGCCGACTCACTCGAACTTCATGCTGCTCTCGTCATTCGTCATTCAACTTTCGCCATGGCTCGGGACTGCCCTTGGGACGGGGATCGGAACGGGGATTGGAACGGGGATTGGGACGGGGATTGGGACGGCTTTCTTCAGACGTTCCAAAACCACCGAATTGCTTGTAAAAGCATTAACCGTATGCACTTGTATCTCCAGCCCCTAGAGCCACGAGCGGCCAAACAAAAGTCTTTTTTGCGCTGCCGCCCGCCCCCCCGGCACCAAACCGCCAACATTCCCACGCCTGGGTCCGCCCATCTTGTCATACACCCAGTCTTTCTTGTCATTCGGGCGACTCACCATTTCTGGCAACAAAGATGTGTCGGAGGTACCACCACCACCGGTGAATGGTCGCGCCCTCCTTCCGCATTTTGCATTTTTCACTTTGCATTTTGCATTCCCCCTCCATCTTCCTTTTACCTTCTCCCTTTTCCCTTTTCCCTTTACAATCCCCCCATGTTCGACCTCGCCTTCTCCACCAACGCCTTCAAGAAAAACACCCTCGAAGAGGCCATCGACGCCATCGCCGCCGTCGGCTATCGCGGCCTGGAACTCATGGCCGACGTGCCCCACGCCTATCCGCAGAACATGCCGCCCGGCCGCATCGCCGCCGTCCAGACCCAACTCCGCAAGCACGGCCTGACCGTCTCCAACATCAACGCCTTCACTCTCTTCGCCTGCGGCGACACCTACCACCCCACCTGGATCGAGGATGACGCCGCCAAATGCCAGACCCGCATCGACCACACCCTCCGCTCCATCGAACTGGCGGCCGCCTTCGGCGCCAAAACCATCTCCCTCCAGCCCGGCGGCCCGCTCATCGGCACGACGCTGACGCGCGAAATGGCCGGCCAGCGCTTCGCCGACGGCCTCCGCGCCGTCATCCCCGCCGCCAAAGCCGCCGGCGTCATCCTCGCCATCGAACCCGAACCTGGCCTCTACATCGAGTCGGCCGCCGAGTATCGCGAGTTCAAAGCGCAGTACTTCGAGAACGAACCCACAATCCGCATGAACTGCGACATCGGGCATCTCTTCTGCGTCGGCGACGACCCGGCCCAGGTGATCCGCTCCATGCCGGACCAGATCGCCCATATCCACATCGAGGACATCGGCGCCAACCGCGTCCACCAGCATCTCTGCCCCGGCAAGGGCGCCATCGGCTTCCCCGCCATCTTCCAGGCCGCCGCCGACGTCGGCTACACCGGCCGGATCACGGTTGAGCTCTACCCCTACGAATCCACCGCCGCCGGCGTAGCCCAAGCCGCCTGGGACCACCTCAAACCGATGCTGGGATAAGTGCCGCCAGTGCTCTCACTGCCGCCACTTCTGCGGCACATGCGATTCCCCTGCCTCGCCGGATCGGAATGTCTGGCGAGTCACGATGAAGAAGAGGCCGGCAGGGACGCTGGGCCTGCTCAAGGCATCCCGCTCACATTATGTGTGTAATCGTGGAACATGCGGCCGAGCCGCGCACTTGTTCACCTATTTCCCGGCCAGCTTCGCCTCAATCTCCTTCTTCGCGGCGGCCGCCCGATCCTTCGTGCGGACATTGGTCGCGGCGGCGGCGACTTTGTCGAGCACCTCGATCGCCTTGGTGCGGTCGGCTTTGGTCGCAGTCCGTTCCTTGTTGATCCGGTCGGCCGCGGAAACGGCAGCGGCGTATGCCTCCTCACGAATGGTGGCCGTGTCGGCCAGCGCCAGCGCCATCGTCATCGCCTCCGGTTTGCCGATCTCGCTCAACGCGCCGAGCAGCAACCGCCGCTCGTCGTCGCGCTGGATCAGCGCCGAAGCCTGCTTGCAGACATCCAGCCGCTCCGCCACAGGTAGCTTGGCATTGGCCGCGGCGCCCAGGGCACCACGCAGGCACACCAGCTTGTCGCTGTCGTTGGCGGCGTTCCGGGCCAGACCCAGCAGATCCCTGGCCGCGTCGATCGTCGGCCACTCCGCCAGCACGCGGATGGCCGCCGCACGCACGGTTTCGGCGGGATCCTTGATGCTGTCGCGCACTGCCGCCAGCGCCTTGGCGCCGCCGACGGCCCGCAACACCCGGAGGATCGCCATCTTCTGCGGCGGCTCGGCCTTGGACATCGCGGCGGCCAGCTTCTCGGCGCACGCATCGGCGTTGCTCGTCCGCGCCGCGACGGTGCTCAATGTCTGCTCGGCCGTACGCATTTCCTGCTGGTCCTTGGCTTTGGCGAGCAGGTCGAGGAACGCGGGAATGTCGTTTTCGCCTGCCAGGTCGCCAAGCTGCTTGACGGCGGCCAGGCGAATGTCCGCATTCGTGTCGCCCGAGAGCTTCAGAAGCTGCGGAACCGCGCTGGTGATCCGGCGCCGGGCGACCATGGCGATCCCGTCGAGACGACGGAAATTGTCGGCTGAAGTGAGCATCGCCAGCACCGCGTCGTCGGCTTCCTTGACGCCCATGGCGGCCAGGGCGTTCTGCGACGCGCTCACAATGTCCTTGTCGCCATCCGCGAAGTTGTCGACCAGCACGGGAACGGCCGACGGTTGTGCGAGTTCGGGCAGGGCGGCGATGGCGGCCAGGCGCACGGGCGTGGGCCCGGATTTGGCCAGCGGCAGCAGCGCGGGCATGGCGGTGGCATCATGCCGCCGGGCGAGCGACGGAATGAGTTGCGCCTGGCGGTCGGTGGGGAGCTTGGCGAGTTCGGCGATGATGGCCTTGGTGACGGCCTCACCCGGAAGTTC
>JBEKVL010000366.1:0-6743 GCA_049514055.1 Tepidisphaeraceae bacterium
TGAGCATGAGCAGGGAGTCGAGCTTCTCGGGCGAGACGACCTCGTCCGGGAGCTTCTCGTTGAGTTCGTCAAACGTCAGATACCCGCGCGACTTGCCCAGATGCATGAGGGCATTCACGCGCGCATCGACTTCCTCAGGCGAACCCGAACCAATCAGAGGTGATTCCTGTACTGTTGACATTGTCTCCACTTGGACCTTTCACGTACCGCCGCCGGAACGTCCGGCAGACGGGGAACGGCGCGACCCGGGCCAAGGTCTCGCAGAAATTTGCGAACCCTGTAACGCGAAGCCGTCATTCGTTCCGTTTCGCAAAGCCTTTTGGGCTTCGCACGGGACCGGAGTGCCCGTTAGAACCGGCCACTGGCCGGACCTTGCGACCCGCAGGCCGCCGTTAGAAAATATCAGAAGCCGGGGCGCCGGAGATCCGGCTGCCCGGCTTTTTTGTACGTTCTCCTGAGCAGGTCGTCCATGACTTCGAAGGAGGCGTCCCTGACCTCCAATGCCTGAGCATGCATCTGCCGCTGCTCAGTCCTGGCCATGTCTTCCCGGAGGAAGCAAATGGCTCCCTCAACGGTCTGTTTCAGGTCGGCCATTTGCTCAACCGACTGAACCAACTCGATCGCCAAGTTAACCAGTTCGGGGTCCCCGAGACTGGCTAAGAACTCATTAAGTACCGGCTCTCCCTCATCAAGTTGATGATTCCAGTAAGATTCTGCCAGACGCCTGAGTGAACCCTGGGCGAAACTATCTATATTAACCGAGACTTGTACGCTATTCCAGAGACTCGGTTCGATCAAAAGTGCTCCAATAATCTGTCGTTGCGCGAGTTGCGATCCGGTTATCGGACCATCTTCTACCGGGCCGGAGTTCGTAGTCAGTGGTCCATGGTCGGTAGCCGTTGTCGCGGAATCCGTGGTCAGTAGTCCGTGGTCAGTGGCAGTGCCAGGTGCTGAATCCTGAGTGCTGGGTGCTGAGTTGGGTTTGTTTTGCACCGGCGGCCGAATTGGCTTCGTTTTGCCTTTCTGCGGTTTGAACCGCCGATGAAGCTCTTCAACCGGAATCCCGGTCAGCCGGCCGACCCGTGCCAAGGCCGTGCCCCAGCGAATCGGATCCACCGTGCCGCCTTGGGCGCCCTTCGAGAGCAGCTCTAGGTATTGCCGCGTGGCACGCTCGCGGGCGACCAGATCGCCTTCGGCCGCCTGAAGCTGCGCGAGCATGTTCGTCCAGGCATAAGTCAAAGCGTCCGAAGCATTTACGATCATCTTGTCGAATGCTTCAACGCCGAACTTAAGGAAGAACTCGTCCGGATCCAGACCCTGCGGCATTGTTGCCACACAGATATCGACGGGCTGGGTCAGGAATAGTTGCACAACCCGGTTCACCGCATCGTCGCCGGCCGAGTCCGCATCGAACAGAAGCACGATGCGATCCGCGAATCGGCGGAGCACATGTACATGCTGTTCGGTCAGGGCCGTGCCCAGCGGCGACACGACGTTGGTCGCACCAAACTGATGGGACATCATGACATCGGTGTAACCTTCAACGACCGAGACCGTACGTGTCTCCACGATCCGCTGCTTGGCCAGGTCGATACCGAAAATCGCCCGGCTCTTGCTGAAAAGGGGCGTTTCCGGGCTGTTGAGGTACTTGGCCGGGTCTTCGGAGCCGGGCACCACCCGGCCGCCGAAGGCGATGATCTGGCCGGACTCGTTACGGATCGGGAACATGATCCGGTTGCGGAACGTGTCATAGTGCCCGGAACCGTTGTCACGGGCTTTGACCAGACCGCCGAGGGTCAGCGCTTCCGTGCCGAACTTCCGGCCAACCTCGCTCTTGAGCAGGTTGTCCCAGCCGACTGGGGCCAGGCCGACGCAGAACTTCTTCAGGGCGTCGGCGGTGAAACCGCGTTTGGCAAGGTATTCGCGTGCCGTCGCCGCCAGAGGGAGAGAAAGCTGGTTTTCAAAGAACCGAGCGGCGGCCTGATGGAGATCCAGCAGGAGCTGCCGTTCGCCGGGTTTGAATTTCTCGCCGCCGAAGTGCGGGATTTCAATCCCGGCCTGGCGGGCGAGAATTTCCATTGCTTGCCGGAAGTCGACGCGGTCCCTCAACATGATAAAGTCGAAGGCGGTGCCGCTGGCCTTACAGCCAAAGCAGGTGAAATATTGTCTGGCCGGGTTCACATGGAACGACGGCGTCTTCTCATTGTGGAACGGGCACAAGCCGGCGTAGGTCTTTCCACGCCGTTTCAGCGCCACCGTCTGGCCGATAAGTTCGACCAGGTCGGTTGCCTGAAGTATTTGCGCTCGTACGTCTGAGGCCATGAGGTCCCCCGAAATGAGCGACGGGGACTAAAGACGGCACCAACGGTCACAACCGCCTCTCCGACAACACCCTGAATCGACGTGTCCGGCTGTTAGTCTTGCCCGGACAAGCAGTTGCAATCAGCGATGCACAAGTCAGACCATCAAGTATATCACGGTCTTTGGAGTGCGTCAAACAAAAGGAAGGGTTTGCGTTCGGTTGTTCGGTTGCCGGCCAGGGCGCGTCGGGATAGGATCAGCCCATGAATACAACACGACGCGATTTTCTGCGGTGGAGCGGGGCCATGGCGGTGTTGGCGGCCGGTGGGCCGGTGTTGCCCGCGGCCGAACCGGGCGTCTCTTCGCCGCCGGCCATGTTCATGGGGAAACTGTCGGTGGTCCGCCTCGAAGACGATCTCCATGCCGTGCTCAACGGCGGCGGAAACTCCACGGCGATCCACTCGGCCGATGCGGTGTTCATTGTCGATAGCGGAATACCGCAGCGCGGCAAGGATATCCTGGCGGCCGTGACCGCACTGTCCCCGGCGGCCATCCACAAGACCCTGTTTAACACCCACTGGCACTTTGACCACGTCGGCGGCAACGGAGGGTTCGCCGCGGCGGGATATGCGATCGTCGGCAGCACCCAGTGCCGGCAGCGTATGGGCCAAACCATCAATTTCGAAGACCTGGGAATGCAAATGCCCCCGTCCCCGGAAGAGCAACGTCCGGCCGTGACGTTCGACGAGAAACTGGACGTCTACACCCCATCCCGCGTGCGACTCGTGAAATTTGCCCCCGCCCACACCGATACGGATGCCGCGGCGATCGTCGACGCGCATGGAGTCCTCATCACCGGCGATCTGGTCTTCAACGGAACCTTCCCCGTGATCGACCGCTCCACCGGCGGATCGCTCGATGGCATGATCGCGGCATCGGCCAAATTGCTGACAATAGCGGACGCCAAAACCCGCGTCATCCCGGGGCACGGCCCCCTCGGCGGCCCGGAAATCATCCAGGCTCAGTTGGACCTGCTCAAAACCGTGCATGACCGCCTCGCCCCCCTCGGCGAGAAGAAGACACCCCTGGCCGAAGTCCTCGAGAAAAAGCCCCTGGCCGACCTGGACGACAAATACGGCCGCGGATTCCTGCGCAGCGAGTTGTTCACCAAAATGGCCTATGGCCAATGGCTGACGCGGTAACGCAGGTTCCCTCCAGCCCGACTCCGGGCATCGATCGGGAGAAGCCCGGAGATCGTAGGAACATACGGGGCAAAGACCGCGTTCCCGTCGGATTCGCTGCTGCCTCCGCTTACTCCATTGCCGCGCCTGTCGTAAGGCCGCACCTGTTAACCACGACACTGGAACAAGTGCCGTGAAGCTAAGAACGTACCAGAACGGTAATGCGTGCCCACATTCGTTGATCGCGAAACCATACGATTGGTGCGTGCCGTACCAACTCAGCGGAGGCGGCCCGCCGTTGAGCGGCGCGAAGTTGCCGAAGCACCAAGTATCGCGGTAAGTAAAGCCCTGTCCAAACAATCGCCAAGCAAGCAACCCAACGAAGATCACAAGCGAGAATGAAACAACGGTGTTGAATATAAGTCGCTTCATGTCGAAATCATCGGACTACAGTCATGACACCACGATATTGGTTCTCCCACATGAGCGTTGCCCCAAACTTTGCAGGCATGTGTATGGTGTGTATAATTGTTCGGTCATGAACAGCAGGGAACTAAATCGAATGCTCGAACGCGACGGATGGCAACTGGCAGCCGCCAAAGGCTCGCATCATCAGTACAAGCATCCGGTAAAGGCTGGTCGCGTGACGGTTCCGCACCCGAAGAAGGATTTGCCGCTCGGCACGGTTCGAGGCGTCCTTAGACAGGCTGGATTGAGGTGAAATATGGTATTCCCCATTGTCATTCATAAAGAACGTGACAGCGCTTATGGCGTCACCGTGCCGGATCTTCCCGGCTGCATCTCGGCCGGCGACACGCTGGAAGAAGCCATCGGCATGGCCCGTGAAGCCATCGAACTGCATCTGGAAGGCATGATCGAGGACGGCCAAGCCCTCCCCACGCCCAAGCCGCTTGAGATTCACCGGAAGCGCCACGCCGACGCCGTCGCGTTCGCACTGGTGGAGATCGACGCGGCCAACCTCAGGACCAAGGTGGTACGGATCAACATCACCCTGCCCGAGCGCATTCTGTACCGCCTTGACCGAACAGCGAAGAAACAAGGCCGGACGCGATCCGGATTGCTATCCACGGCGGTGTCCGAGTACATCGCAGCCCATGGGATGTGAGTCATTGCCCTTCCACACTCTTCAGATACTCCGACGGCGTCATGAACCGGCAACCCTTGGATTTCAGAAACTCGATGATCTTCACGAACCCCTCCCAGCGTTCGTCGGTCCACATGTTGGCGTGGCCTTGCAGCACCAGGACACGCTGACTCGCGCCTGACTTTTCGTAGGTCGCCTTGAACTTCTCGAAGTCCGGCACGAACGTCGGATTCTCCAAGGCCATGACCCGTTCAATCGACAATTTCTTGAAGAACGCCGGTTTCTTCGGGCCGTAAAGCCAGATCTTCACTTCCGGGACCGCCTGCAACGCCTTCTCGGTTTCCTCCGATACGCCGCTCCAGTGCGGGCCGAACGCGGCCAGCGGGAAACCCAGTTTTTCCCTGGCGAGTTGTTCGCAGCGATCTAGCGATGCCTTGTGTTCCTCGAATGTCCCCTGTTCGTACTCGCCGGCCGGATCGGTGGCCTGTCGAGCCTTGTAGCCATGCAGCCAGAACTCAATCAGGCCCTTCTTCTGGTGCTGCTTGATCCAGTCGAAGTAGGCCGGATTGTCCGGCTCCAGCGACGAGCAGATGATCCCCATGCCGCCCTTGATCTCGTTCTTCTCGAGATAGTCGGCCACCCGCTTCCAGCGTGACGACACGGGTCCGCCGGCCTCGTTACTGGCAACCACGTCGTCGAGTTTGAGGATGATGATCGGCGTAGGAGGTTTCGCCGGGTCGGCAGCGGGACTGACGCGCGACGCGAGCATGCCGGCGCAGAACGTAATGACGAAGACGAATCCAATAAGGCGAGACATGACGGTGCTCCTGTTATCACGGAGGTTGCCTCCTCTGCTCTTGGGGGAGATCGAGGCGGCCTGACGCACTGATAACGTGATGCCCGTGGGGGTGACAGCAACGGGCCGGGGTCCATGCGGCCGCATGGCGTGCGCGATGCCCGGCCCGTAGAATCGCCGGTGATGATTCGCGACATCTGGACGATCCGCGCCCTGCTCGAATGGACCACCGGCTTCTTTGAACGCAAGCAGGTGGATTCGCCGCGTTTGTCGGCCGAGCTGCTGCTGTCACACGTCCTGGGTGTGCCGCGGATCAAGCTATACACCGACTACGACCGCCAACTGGCGGAGAGGGATCTGGGGGCCTTCCGGGATCTGGTGAAACGCGCCGGGGAACACGAGCCGGTGGCGTATCTGACGGGGCGGGCGTTCTTCTTCAACCTCGAACTGCACGTCAACCGCGACGTGCTGATTCCGCGGCCGGAAACCGAGAAGATTGTGGAGAACGTGGCCCAGTTCTGCCGGCATACGACCGGGTTCGAGTCGCCGCGCATCCTGGACCTGTGTACGGGCTGCGGGTGCATCGCGGCGGCGCTGGCGCATCATCTCAAGTCGGGGCAGGTGATCGCGACGGACCTCTCGCCGGCCGCCCTGGCCGTGGCGAAGGCAAACCTGGAGCGGCTGAACCTGCTCGACCGGGTGGAACTGGCCCAGGGCGACCTGTTCGACGCGCTGCGCGACGCCGTTGACCGCTCGCCGTTTCACATCATCACGGCCAACCCGCCGTATATCCCGACATCGCAGATCGAGACGCTGGACCGGAACGTCCGCGACTACGAGCCCCGGCTGGCGCTGGACGGCGGGCTGGACGGACTGGCGATCGTTCGCGAAATCCTGGCAGGCGCGCCCGAGCGGCTGCTGCCGGGCGGGCGGCTGTATGTGGAACTGGCGTTCGACCAGGGCGATGTGGTGCGGGAGATTGCCGGGAAACAGACCGGGCTGGCGGACGTAAAGGTTCTGCGGGATGACGCGGGGCATGAACGGATCCTGGTGGCGAAGAGGGCTTAAGGGATCACAACGATATCTCATACGCTGGCATGGTCCCTTCGTGCTTGGTCTGGATGTCGATCTTCCGGGCCTTGACCATCCGCCAGACATGCTGATGCACCTCGGGACTCACGATGATCGATCCCGGCTTGGCTCCGTCACAGTAGCGCGATGCCTTGTTGACCGGCTCGCCGATCACGGTGAATTCCAGCCGGTCCTCTGAGCCGATGAATCCGTGCAGCACCTTGCCGCAATGAATTCCGATGCCGAGTTCCAGCGCCGTCTGACTCCGGCCCATTCGCCGTTCGTTGAC
>JBEKVL010000367.1:0-6730 GCA_049514055.1 Tepidisphaeraceae bacterium
AACTGGTGGCCGTGTGCGATCCCAACAAGGACAGCGACGACTACATCGAGTGGGGCAAGGGCAGCGTGCGGCGGACCATCGCCGCCGGGCTGGGCAAACCCCAGTGGCGTGAAAGCACCAAGGGCGCTCCCGGCGGCCGGGATGTCGGGCGCGAGATCATCGAACTCTACTACGCCGGCAAAGCACCGGCGGGGACGTTCAAAGGGTGCGCATCGCACACCGACTTCCGCGAGCTGCTGGAGAAAGCCAGCGGCATTGACGCGGTGAAAATCATGACGCCGGATCATCTCCACGCGACGGTGGCCATCGCCGCCATGAAAAAGGGCAAGCAGGTGCTGCTGCACAAGCCGCTGGCCAATCGCGTGCAGGAGGCCCGGCTGGTCATCGAAACCGCCCGCAAGACCAAAGTCGCCACCCATTTCATCCCGGCCGATTCCGGGGTGCAGGTGGGCGTGGCCGCCAAATGGATCCGCGACGGCGCCATCGGAACACTGCGCGAAGTACACAACTGGTCCAACCGCCCGGTCTGGCCACAATATGCCACGATCCCCACGGACACGCCGCCGGTGCCGAAGGATTTCGGCTGGGATCTGTGGCTCGGCCCGTCGCTGGATCGGCCGTATCACCCGCACTACACCCACGCCGTTTTCCGCGGCTGGTACGAATTCGGCGGCGGCCCCGTCGCCGACATGGGCCACTACAGCCTCTGGCGCGTCTTCGCCGAACTCGGTCTGGATGCGCCCATCGCGGTGGAATCCACGCCCAGCCACGTCTGCACGATCGCGGATCATGTCAGCACCAAGATCAAGAACGACTATTCCTTCCCCATGGCCTGCACCATCCGCTTCAAATTCGCCGTCAAGGCCGACCGCCCGGCCATCGACCTGTTCTGGTACGACGGCGGCATGAAACCGCCCACGCCGCCCGAAGTGGAGGAAGACAACAGCGAACTGGCGGCCGAGGGGATGATGTTCGTCGGCGACAAGGGCAAGATCCTGGCCGGTTTCCTGTGCGATAACCCGCGCCTGATTCCCGAGCGGAGGAACCGCGAGTTCCAGTCCGCCGCCGCGGCCACTCCGGCACGCGCGCCCGTGGGCGGCAGTCCCGATTGGGTCAAGGCATTCAAAGGCGGCCAGCCGACCAGCGGCAATTTCCTGCTGGCCGGGCCGATCTCCGAGGCGTTCAACCTCGGCGCGATCTCCCTGCGTCTGGGCGGCCGGAAACTGCTCTGGGACACCGCCAACATGAAGGTGACCAACCTGCCGGCGGCGAATCAGTATCTGACTCGCGAATATCGCAAGGGATGGGAGTTGACGGCGTAGGCGGCCGTCAGCGAGCCGGTGATCCATAGTCGTTCGGAAAACCAGGACTGAGGTTCAAGACCGATTGCCATCTGTTGATGCCGTGTCCCGTTGAGGTGGCCCGAATCTCCCAACCCCTGTCCTCTGCCCATGGGACACCGTGTGTGGGCAGTTACTGGCCGCAGAACAAATCTCGATTTTTTCTATCTCGATTTTTTCTACTTGCAACGGAGCTACGCATGTGATACGGGGAAAACCGTCGGTTGGCGATGGCCGTGGGCCGGAAGGGCAAATTGAAGACAATGGGTCATTGGAAAGGAGAGTTGCTTATGTTAAACGTGTCACGAAGAGCGGCGTGCATGAATAGGAGAGCCGTGGCGGCACTGGCGGGTGGCCTGATCTTGCTGGGGGCTGTGCAGGTGAAAGGAGATGCAATTACAGGCAATGAGGATGGGAAGTTTATTTCCAAGACAGGGACTTTGGATGAACGGGTTCTCCTGAACCAACCGGCCACGGGCACCGTCACTACGATTTTCAACTTTCATCCTCTGAAGACAGTTGACACCCCGATTGCCAAGAATTTCAATCCCCCTCCCCCTACCGTCAAGCCGAATCCTGTGGTTGTCAATTACCCTGGAGCAGAAGAGCATGGAACCACAGGCAAAGTGACTACAACGAACACTATTAGGCCGGTGATCATCGAGGGAAACCCCCGGAAGACCGGCTATCTCATGGGAGGGGAATACAAAGCCGAAATCATACCGGGAACAACTACTCCCCCCAAGCTTGTAAGCGTTACTGTCAACGTGAAAGATCCAATCGCCTTCAGTAACGATGATGCTTCAGGGGCGCCGTTTTACTTCGCGCCAGGCGGGTTGGACTACTCATTTTCCTTGTTGCAGGACACGGCGTTTCCGCTCGGACAGGATGCGTCGGGATCGATGACATTCGATGCGCGCGTGGCCCCCGGCGTCATCTCTGATCCTGACAGTTTCTGGGGGCAGCCCCACCGCTGCGATTGACTTGTTCTCCCTGACGCTCACGGGCGATGGTCAGGGCAACGTATCGGCCGGATTGCTCTTTGGCAGCAGCAATAGCAATTTCAGCCTTGATTTCCGGGACAGCCTGGGCAACGTGTTCTCTCCCAGCGATCCGGCCAAGATACAGCAGATTCAGAATAGTATCGTGTCGGCGTTTTCGCATGGAACGCTGACCGCCGACCTGTCAGACTTGTTCACCGTTGGCTTCACGCCTACGGCAAGCACAACTGAATTCACGCTTGGCAAGGAAGACGCGGCGACGGTTAATGGAGTCGAAACTCCGCTACCTACAACCGCGTGGATGGGGTTGGTTGGTTTGGGCAGTTTGATTGGTGTGCGCTTGGCAAGCCGACGCCGCTGAGGCCGCCGGATTGCGGAGAGCGTACAACCTGCCGAGGGCCGGAACCGGTCGAGATGGTAGGTCTGTAAATAATACGTCGGCATACATCCACCTGGCGCCGGGTGGTCGCGTCTCTTCGGCCGCGCTCGCGGTCCCAGACCTCGTTTGAGTATACATGATGTCAATACGCGATGACAGCGGTCACCGGGCGCCGATGGCGAATTCCGGCAACGACCGTCATGTCAACATCATTGCATCTGGCCAGATCCGGGGCCGGCTGTCTGTTTTCAACGTGTCTAGCGCTTGCGGATGTTGTCGCACGACGGAACAAGCTGAGACATGAACTCCGAACCCTGCTCCGGAAAAGCCCCCCGCCGCGCAACAACCGCCCGTTTGGAGCGTACTCTCTTTGCCGGGATCCGCTTCTGTCGCGGTTTCCCGGCGGCCACGAAAGGCTCGGTGATCCATCATGCTGCGATGCAGACGATACGATCTCGATGCGGGTGCGACGCCTCCATCGGCTGGTGGCACGGGGTTCCAAGCCGTCGTGTCGGCAGTCTGGCATATCCGGAGCGGTGTACCGCGAAACACGGGCTGGAAGCCTGTACCACCGATACTCGTGCCGGTCCTCGCACTTATCTCGCTCGTCTTCTTCGCACAGTTCGCTCGCGCTGCCCAGCCGCCCGCCGCTGCCTCAACTCCGGCGCCGCGGCCTCTGCTTCAGCGCGCCTTGGCCGGGCCGCTCCGCAGCACCGACGAAATCGTCTTCTGCTCGCGCTCGGCCTATCACGACCCGCACTGGTACGCCAACATCGGCTACTACTGCGATGATGTCAACGACAAGGCATACGCCGGCAACGGCAAGCCCGACGCGGGCAAGCTCTTCAAGCTCAACGTCCGCACCGGCCAGACGTCCATCCTGCTCGATCCCAAGGGCGGCTCCGTCCGCGATCCACAGGTGTACTACGACGGCAAGAAGATCATCTTCTCTCACCGCCCGGCCGGCACCGACTACTACCACCTTTATGAAATCAACACCGACGGCACCGGCCTGCGCCAACTCACGACCGGCGATTTTGACGACATCGAGCCCACCTATCTCCCCGACGGCGACATCGTTTTCATCTCCACGCGCTGCCGGCGCTGGGTCAACTGCTGGATGACCCAGGTTGCCGTCATGTATCGCTGCGACGCAACCGGCGGCCGGATCACGCAGATCTCCTCCAACACCGAGCACGACAACACACCCTGGGTCATGCCGGATGGCCGGCTGCTCTATACGCGCTGGGAATACGTCGACCGCAGCCAGGTCGAATATCACCACCTCTGGACCATGAATCCCGACGGCACCGGCCAGCAGGTCTTCTACGGCAACATGCGCTCCTGGACCGTCATGATCGACGCCAAACCCGTTCCCGGCACGCGGAAAGTCCTCGCCTCCTTCTCGCCCGGCCACGGCGTCAACGAACACGCCGGCTACGCCACTATTGTCAGCGGCGACAACGGCCCCGACGACGCGGCCGCGCCCAAATCACTGCACAAGGGCGCACTCACCCGCGACCCCTATCCGCTCGCGCCGGACCTCTTCCTCGTGGCCCGCAACAACCAGCTTGTCCTCATGGACGACCAGAACCACGAGGAGGTTCTGCATAGCGACCCCACCGGCATTGCCCTCAACGAGCCCCGGCCGATCCAGCCGCGCCCGCGCGAGCCGGTCATCCCCAGCCGGCTCGATCCCAAGGAAGCGACCGGCCGGATGGTGCTGGCCGACGTCTACATGGGCCGCAACCTCGCCGGCGTCGAGCGCGGGCAGATCAAGAAACTGCTCGTCCTCGAATCGCTCCCCAAGCCGGTGAACTTCAGCGGCGGGCCGGATCTGGTCTCCTATCTCGGCACTTTCACGCTCGAGCGCGTGCTCGGCACCGTCCCCGTCGAGCCGGATGGCTCGGCCTACTTTGAAGTACCCGCGCGGCGCCAGGTGTTTTTCGTAGCCCTTGATGAGCACGACATGTCCGTCAAGCGGATGCAGAGTTTTACGACGGTCATGCCGGGCGAAGTCCTCAGTTGCGCCGGCTGCCACGAGGAACGCAACCTCGCACCCCAGCATCCCTCGGCCGGCACGCTCATGGCCATGCGCCGTCCGCCCAGCCGCATCGAGCCGTTTACCGGCTACCCGGATGTTCTGGATTTCCAGCGCGACATCCAGCCCGTTCTCGACCGCTACTGCGTCGAGTGCCACAGGCCTGAGAATCACAACGGGCACATGCTGCTCACCGGCGACCGCGGGGCGATGTACTCGCACGCCTATTTCTCGCTGCTGGCCCATCGCGTCGTCGCCGACGGCCGCAACGGCCTGGGCAACCAGCCCCCGCGCAGCATCGGCAGTTCGGCCAGCCCGCTGCTCACCCAGCTCCGCAAGCACAAGGCCACCGAACAGGACTGGCGCACCGCCTGGCTCTGGATCGAATCCGGCGCGCCCTACGCCGGAAGCTACGCCGGCCTGCGCAACAAAGCACAACAGGAAACCGGCGGCCAGGCCAACTGGATCGTCTTCGGCCCGTGCAACCATCTCCTTCAGAAGCGCTGTGCTTCCTGCCACGAAGTCGCGCCCAACGTCAAGAAGAACGAGCGTCCGATTCCTTTCAGTGATGAACTCCGCCACAAGCAGCCCCAGATTGTCGGCCATCCCACCGGCTCGTACGAACGCCTCGTGATCCCCAACGACCCCATGGGCCGCTACGCCGACGAAATCATCCAGAATTTCACCCGCCCAGAGCTTTCCGCGTTGCTGCTGGCTCCGCTTGCCAAATCGGCCGGCGGCTGGGGAGTTTGCGGTGAAGTCTTCAAGGATCGCAACGATCCCGACTACAAGACTATCCTCGCCGCCCTGCAGCGCGGCAGGGAGATCCTCGACCGCGAGCCGCGCTTTGGCTCTCCCGGCTTCAAGCCCAATCCGCAGTACGTCCGCGAGATGAAGAAATACGCCGTCCTCCCGGCCGACTTCGACGCGGCGAAGGAAACCGTCAACGTCTTCGACCTCGACCAGAAATACTGGCGTTCGGCGTGGTACACGCCGTAGAAGGTTCAAGAGTTCAGCGGTTCAAGAGTTCAAGGGTTGGAAGAGAGCCGGCGTCGGATGATGGCTACCGAGCCCATCCCCAGAAGCAGTCCGCCAACAGCGCCCAAACCCGCAAAGAGCGGCCGCCGGTTCTTCAGGCAGACCGGATGATCGCCCCAGGAGACGATTTGGATCGTGTGCGCGATCCGGAGCGGCTCCGGCGAGCGGAGTTTGTCTTCCTGCCGGCGTTCTTCGGTCTCGATGCAGATGCTGGTGTAAGCCCGAAGAACACCGTTGGCCTTGAAGCGGGCAAAGATACCCGCGCTGCCAATCGTTCCGCGCCGGCCTGCCAGGAACAGGCGTTACGCGCTCTTCGCGGGGGCGCGACTACGGATTGTGGCAACCGGCAGTTTACTCCGCGTTCCCGGAACATCTCCCGCTCCGCGAGGTATTTGAATCTGAGATGCCCTGCCTGAACAACAAGGAAGCCCAGTCATGAGAAACACCGTTCCATTCGCTGTCCGAACGCTCGTCGCACTTGTGGTTGCCATCTGCGCGCAGACCGCTTCAGCACAGGAGAAATGGTCCGCCGTTCTTACTCCGCAGAACTCCGTCGAACTCGGCTTCGTCCGCGAGACCTCCCCGGTCATGCGACTGTCGCTCGGCGGCTGGGGGCCGAACTGGGCCTGGGTCGGCGTCAGTTCCACGGACAAGACCACCGCCGACAAGCACGTCGCCGCCGTCCCCTTCGTCGTCAACAAAGCCACCGGGCAGGTCATCAACATCAAGTTCTCGGCCTGGAAATCCGCCCCCAACAAACTCTCCTTCAACTACGACATGACCGCGGCCAGGGATGTCCCCGTCACCATGGTCATCGCCGCCGTCGGCCTCGACAAGGCCTTCGCCAAGGGCACCGTCGTATTGACGGCCGACGGCAAGGACTCCACCGTCAACCTGCCGTTCCCCCGCAGCGCCCAGCCGGCGACCAGCA
>JBEKVL010000368.1:0-6703 GCA_049514055.1 Tepidisphaeraceae bacterium
AGGAGTGGTCCAATGACAATGCTGGCAGCCGAGCCTCAATCCAGACTCATGACCATGGACGAGTTCATGGCCTTGCCTGACTCCTCGGGCCTGGAGTTGGTCGAGGGCATGTTGGCGGAAAGGAAAACGATGGGGGCCCTATCGAATTACGTGGCGGCTCAACTCGCCGCTCTGCTCGTGAGCTTTTGCAGGGAACATCTCGTGGGCCACGTCTTTGCGTCCGACGCAGTTTATCGATGTTTTGCCCACCCGGACACCGGACGCAAGCCCGACGTATCCTTCGTCGCCACCGGCCGTCTGCCCGGCGACTCGATCCCAGAAGGCTACATCGACATTCCCGCCGACGTCGCCGTCGAGGTTGTTTCTCCAAACGACCTGGCCTACGAAGTCGAGGACAAGGTCGCCCTTTACCAGGCCAATGGGTTTGGCGAGGTGTGGGTTGTCTATCCCAACACCCGGACCATGTATGTGCATCGCAAAGGCGAGGCGACGCTCAGGCTGGAAGACGACCAGGGATTCCATGGCCGCGGGCCGTTGGCGGAGTTTAGCTTTGTGCTGAGCGAAGTATTCCCGGCACGATGATTCAGGAAAGACATGTGATTGACCGGATCGACAGGAGCAAAGCATGGCGACGACAACCATTCTACAAACCGGCAAGCTACCCGTGCGGCAGGTATCGGCGGTGAAACGGCGTGCGCGGGATCTTGGGCTGACTCCGCAGAAATACCTACAGCAGTTGGTCGAGGATGACCTTGCCGTCAGCGCCAAGGCGCGATCCACGTCGCTTGACGAACTGGCCGCCCCGTTTCGCGAGGCGTTTGCGGGCGTGAGTGAGGAAGAACTGGATCGGCGGGTCAAGGCCGCTCGTGCCGGCCGCCGCAATGACTCCTCGCAGTACCGGCGGTGACCGTGGCGCATCCTGTTCAGTTTAAGCTCGTGCTCGACACCAACGTCCTCGTCCGGGGCTTGGCCAATCGTGATTCCTCGTCCGGTCGCCTGTTGCGGCTGTGCGAAAGCCGTAGTGTTCTCATGCTCCTGAGTCGTCCCGTCATGCTGGAGTACCGCGAGGTGCTGGCGAGGCACGAGTTGATCCAGCAACATCCCGCGATCACGGCCGACGCCGTGAGGCTGGCGATCGAACGCCTGCGCTATTTCGCGGACTTCGTTGATCGAATTCGCGTTCGCTTCCGATACGACCGTGACCCGGACGACGCGTGTTTCATCGAACTGGCGATTGCCGGTGCGGCAACCCACATCATCACCCACGACAATGACTTACGTTCCCTGTCGAATGCGCATACGGATGCCGGTAAGCGATTCCGACAAAGGTTGTCCGGGGTGCGCGTACTCGGGACGGGTGATTTCCTGCGGGAGTTTGAGGCATTCCAGCACGAGGCGTGATTGCGTCAGGGGCATTGCAATAGATTCCCGTCTGTCCCGGTCTTAACAACCCGTCGAAGACGTGATAAAAGTACCCGTCAGACGCCATTCAAGCCAAGGAGAAACACGTATGAAGAAGCTCAACGTCGGAATGATCGGTTACGGATTCATGGCCCGGACGCATTCCAATGCGTATCGCAAGGTCGGCAATTTCTTTGACCTGCAATACGAGCCCGTGCTCAAGACCGTCTGCGGGCTGGTGGATGCCGAGGCGGCGGCCTTTGCACGCCGCTGGGGGTATGAGTCGCACTGCACCGACTGGCGCAAGGTCGTCGAAGACAAGAACATCGACATTGTCGAAGTCGTCGTGCCGAACAACTACCACGCGGAAATCGCGATTGCGGCCGCCAAGGCCGGGAAAATGATCATCTGCGAGAAGCCCCTGGCGCTGAACGGGCCGCAGGCGTTGCAGATGGTCGAGGCGGTCGAGAAGGCCGGCGTGCCGAACCTCGTGTCGTTCAACTACCGCCGCATTCCGGCCGTGACGCTCGCGAAAAATCTCATCGACGAAGGGAGGCTCGGCAAGATATTCCATTACCGCGCCAACTTCCTTCAGGACTGGACCATCTCGACGGCCGTCCCGACGGGCGGCATGGGCACCTGGCGTCTGGATGCCAAGGCGGCCGGCAGCGGCGTAACCGGCGATCTGCTGGCCCACTGCATCGACCTGGCCATCTGGCAGAACGGCTCGATCAAGAACGTCAACGCCATGACCGAGACCTTCGTCAAGGAACGCAAGAACGCCGAGACGGGCAAGATGGAACCCATCACCATCGACGATGCATGTACCTTCTTCTGCCACTTCAACAACGGCTCGCTGGGCAACTTCGAATCCACCCGCTACGCCCGCGGCCACAAGGCCCTCTTCACCTTCGAGATCAACGGCGAGAAAGCCTACATCCGCTGGGATTTGCACGACCTGCATCGCCTCCAGTATTTCGATCACGGCGACGCGAGCATCCTCCGCGGCTGGCGGTCGATCCATGTCAGCGATGGCGATCAGCCGTACATGAAGCACTGGTGGGTGCCCGGTTTGCAGATCGGCTACGAGCACTCGTTCGTCCACCAGATCGCCGATTTCCTCGAAGGCCTGGCCACGGGCAAACCCGCGCGGCCGACGTTCCGGGATGCGTTGGAAACACAGCAGGTCTGCGACGCGGTTCTTAAGAGCGCCAAGAGCGGACAGTGGGAGAATATCGGATAATGGCAAATACACTCAGCGCCAGTGACCTCCGAAAAGAGTACCCGACACCCGGCGAGCCGCTCGTCGTGCTCCGCGGGGTGTCGTTCGAACTGGCCACGGGCAAGTCGATGGCCATTGTCGGTCCCAGCGGTTCGGGCAAGAGCACGCTATTAAATATCCTGGGCACGCTCGATCGGCCGACCTCCGGCGGGTTGCGGCTGGCGGATGCGGATCCGTTTTCGCTGGGCGCTTGTGCGCTGGCGGCGTTCCGGTCGAGGCATATCGGTTTCGTGTTTCAGGATCACCACTTGTTGCCGCAATGCACGGCGGTTGAGAATGTTCTGGTTGCGAGGCTGGCGGCCGGGCCGGTGCGGAGCCAGGATTCGGCGCGCGCGGCCGAGTTGCTTGGGCGCGTGGGGCTGTCGGATCGCATGAGCCATCTGCCGTCGGAACTCTCCGGCGGGGAGCGGCAGCGCGTGGCCATTGCCCGGGCGCTGCTGAACCGGCCGACGCTGCTGCTTGCTGACGAGCCGACCGGGAATCTCGATTCCGTCGCCGCCCAGTCGGTCGGCAAACTGCTCCGCGAACTGGCCGTGGCCGACGGGGCCATGCTGATTGTCGTCACGCACAGCGCCGATCTCGCCCACACGTTCGACAGCCGAATGCGCATGTCCGACGGGCTGCTCACCGCCGAGTGAAACCATGTCCACGCTCAAACTGCTGGCGAGAAATCTCTGGTTCTTCCGCTGGGCGAACCTCGCGGTGATCGCTGGCCTGGCGGTAGCCACGGCCGTTCTCACCGGTGCGCTGCTGGTTGGCGACAGCGTGCGACATTCGCTCACTGCGCTGGCGACGCGGCGGCTCGGGCCGGTCGACTATGCACTGGTGTCCAACCGCTGTTTTCCGCAGGATCTGGTCACGCGCCTGGGCGCTGCCGCCGGTTTTGCCAAGGAGTTCAGTCCCGTCGCGGCAGGAATCACGTTGCGGGGCGGGGCGGCGCGTGAGGCCGGGAAGCCACGGGTCGCGGATGTTGCCATTCTCGCCGTCGATCGCTGGCTCGACCAGAAACCCGGGCAGGCCGTGTTCAATGCCGAACTCTCAGAATCCCTCGGCGGGTTGCGGCCGTGGGATACCGTTCTCCTCTCGCTGCCGCTCCAGCAGGATGTCCCACTTGACGCGGCCCTGGCGAAGCGCGGCCTGGCGCAGATCACCACCAGCCTGCGCGCCCAGAACGCCGGCATCGCGCCCGACCGCTCCATGGCCGGCCTGTTCACGCTTACGGGCGGCCAGCGCGGCGTCCGCAACGCCTGGGTCAATCTCCGCGACCTCCAGAACACGCTCGAGCAATCCCACAACGCCAATCTCATCCTTATCCATGGGAAATCGTCTTTTTCGCCGGACGGTGCGAAGAGCCTCAACGACATGCTTCGCTCGATCGTAACGCTTCCCGATCTTGGCTTGAGTCTTTCACGGAGCGCGGACGGTGGCGATGCGATCCTTGGCTCCGCCAGCACGTTCATCACGCCACCGGTTGATGCTGTGGCCGAGCAGGTGGCGGCCGAATTGAAACTGCCGCTGCGGCGCGTCTCGACCTACCTGATCAACAACGTCGTGAAACTCGGCGATTCGCCGGGGCAGATTCACTACTGCATCGCCGCCGGTCTGTCCGACCTGCCCGGCGCGACAATCAAGGACAGCGAGATCGCCGTGAACCAGTGGACGGCCGACCGGCTCGCCCTGAAAGTCGGGGACACGGTACGGCTTGACTACTATCTGCGCCAGCCCAACGGCGACCTCGCCGAAGTCCGTTCCGACCGCCCTGGCGTGGGGCTGATCTTTCGTGTGGCCGCGATCTTGCCCATGCAGGGGCTCGGCGCCGACAAGAGCCTGACGCCCATCTACAAGGGTCTGACTGACGCCGAGAGCGTTTCCTCCTGGCAACCACCGGCGGGCCTCGACATCGACAAGAAACTCGTCACTCCCGAGGACGACAAATACTGGAAGCAGCACCACGCCGCCCCGAAGCTGTTCGTCAATCTGAACACCGCCCGGACACTCTGGGGCCAGACTTACGGCGTGGTCAACACCATTCGGCTTCCGGCCGATCGCGCTGATGCCTTCTCGGCCGGGTTGCTCAGGAAGCTCGATCCCGCGGCGGTCGGGCTGGCCTTTACGCCGGTCAAAGCCCGGCAACTCTCGGCCGCCACACAGGGCACCGACTTCGCCGAGCTGTTCACAAGTTTCAGTTTCTTTCTCATCGCCTCCGCCGTGCTGCTGTCGGCCATGCTCTTCCGGCTCGGCGTCGAGCAGCGGGCTCGCCAGTACGGGCTGCTGGGCGCGCTCGGTTTTACGCCGGGCCGCATTCTCAATCTTGCCCTGGGCGAAGGCGCGATTCTCGCGGCGCTGGGCTCGGCGATCGGCCTGGCTCTTGGTGTCGGCTACACGGCGCTGATGATCCGCGGATTACGCAGTGCATGGCTTCCCGCCGTGGGCACCAGGGCGATCGACCTGGCCGTCATTCCGGCCACGATGGTCACGGCCGACATCTCCAGTTTCATCGTGGCGATGCTGGCCATCGTCTGGGGTGCGTGGCGGCTGCGGCAGGCGGATGCGGCCCGGCTGCTGGCGGGGGGATACCAGCACGATACTGTTTCCCATCGCCGGCGCCGGGTTTCGGCGACCCTCTGCCTCATCTCGAGTGTGGCCGCTGTCGGCTGCTTCGCCGCCGGGATACTTAGCCGAACCAGTGCCCAGAATGCGTTCCTGGGCGGGGGCGCATCGCTGCTGGTCGCGTTGCTGTCGTTTCTGGCCTGGGAGATCGGCCGGGCTCACCGCCGCGGGTTGCCGTCGCACTGGTCGGTTTTCCGGCTGGGTCTGCGCAATGCCGGCCGCTTCCGCGCCCGGTCAATACTGACCGCCTCGCTGATCGCCTTTGCCAGCTTCGTCCTGGTGACGACGGCCGCGTTCAAGCAGACGCCGCCAGAGGATGAATGGAAGACCAAAAGCGGCACCGGCGGGTTTCAGTTGATTCTCTCGGCCGACGTGCCCCTGCCGGGCGATCCGGCCACGCGCAAGGGGCGCGATGTTCTCGGTGTCTCCAGACCTGATGATCCGCTCTGGTCGGCCAGTACGTTCGTCCCTATGCGTCTCTGGGCCGGGCAGGACATTTCGTGTCTCAACATGACCCGCCCCGACACACCCACGATTCTCTCGGTTCCGCCACAGCTTGTTTCCCGTGGAGCGTTCGTCTTCTCCGACGCCATCCAGAAGACCGCCAATCCCTGGACGCTGCTCGATAAGGCCGACGCCGAGACGATCCCCGTCATCGCCGACGCCGAGTCGGCCGAGTACATCCTCAAACTGCCACTCGGCGGCACGTTAAGCATCACCGACGCGCTGGGACGCCCGCAGAAGTTGCGGTTGGTGGCCACGCTCTCGAGCAGCATCTTCCAGGGCGAATTGCTGATGTCTGAGCGGAACTTCCAGCGGCTCTTCCCGGCCCAGGGCGGCTTCGCCCGGATGCTCGTGCAAACCCGCCCGGCCGACGTCTCGAAGGTCCGCGACTTGATCCAGAACGAACTCGAAGACTACTCCGTCACGCTCGAACGCACCGGCACGCGCCTCGCCCGCTACCAGGAGGTGGCCAACACCTACCTCGATACGTTCCAGACCCTCGGCTCGCTCGGCCTGTTGCTGGGCACTGTCGGCCTGGCCGTGGTCATTCTCCGCGGCCTCGTCGAACGACGCGCCGAACTCGCCCTGCTGGCGGCCCTCGGCTTCTCCCCCGGTCGCCGTCTGGGCCTGGTCTTCTCGGAAAACGCATTCCTGCTCGTGGCCGGGCTGTTCATCGGCAGCGGTTCGGCGTTGGCGGGAATCTGGCCGGCCGTGACGCAGACCGGCAGCCCGGTGAACCTCCTCGAACTCGCCCGCACCATCACCGTGATTCTCGGTGTCGGCCTGTTGGTCCAGTTCGCGACGCTGCTGACGGCCACCCGCCGCCTCCACCCCGAGGATCTGCGCCGGGAGTAAATGATCGCGGCTGAAGTGCCGCGGCAACGCCGTGGTGCGGGCTTCCGGTCT
>JBEKVL010000369.1:0-6677 GCA_049514055.1 Tepidisphaeraceae bacterium
GAGCTGCTCGAACTTGGCCCGGGTGAGGTTTTCCTGAAGGTGCTTGGGGCCGGCCTGGTCGGCGGTGATGAACGGCAGGTTCACCGTCGTCTCCATGGCGGTGGAGAGCTCGATCTTGGCCTTCTCGGCCGATTCCTTGAGGCGCTGCAATGCCATGGGGTCCTTACGCAGATCGATGCCTTCCTTACGCTTGAATTCGTTGGCGAGGTAGTTGATGAGTTCCTCATCGAAGTCGTCGCCGCCCAGGTGGGTGTCGCCGGCGATGGAGAGCACTTCGAACACGCCGTCGCCGACGTCGAGGACGGAGACGTCGAAGGTGCCGCCGCCCAGATCGAAGACGCAGATCTTCTGGTTCTTGGCGGTCTTGTCCAGGCCGAACGCCAGGGCGGCCGCGGTCGGTTCGGGCAGGACGCGGATGACATTCAGGCCCGCGATTTCGCCGGCATCTTTGGTGGCCTTTCGCTGCGCATCGTTGAAGTAGGCCGGGACCGTGATCACCGCGTCCTTCACCGTCTCGCCGAGATAGGCCTCGGCGGTCTTCTTGAGGTCGCCGAGGATCATGGCCGAGACCTGCTCGGGCGTGTATTCCTTGCCGCGCACGCGGACCTTGACCATTTCCTCTGAACCACCAATGACTTCATAAGGGACCATTTTTTCTTCGGTAGCGACTTCATTGTGCCGCCGGCCCATGAACCGCTTGATGGAGAAGATCGTGTTCTTGGGATTGGTCACCTGCTGGTGCTTGGCGGGCTGGCCGACAAGGATTTCGCCCTTGTCGGTGAACCCGACGACGGACGGGGTAAGCCGCGAACCCTGCGCATTGACGAGAACCTTCGGCTGGTCACCCTCCATGACGCACACGACGCTGTTGGTGGTTCCAAGATCGATTCCGATGGGCTTTGCCATTTTTTTCTCCTGCAAGAATTCCGGCGGACTTACCGGCGGTGAATGGGCATTCAGCAAGCCTCATGCCAGCACAACGCGGCGGCATGCAACGCATAACTATAGATAATATATTGACTTACGATAACATGCGGGCAATCCGGCCGACCGGGCTGCGGATGCCAATTCGACAGCCTCGGCACCGACTGGCAGTTGGCGCAAGACTCACAAGAACTTTGAATTTGCCCGCCGCGTAGATATATATACGTCAAGGTGAGTCTAGGGTACTTGAGAAAAAAAGCTAAATTTTCTCACCCGAACTGACCGATGTTGTTAGTGTTGTACTCCTAAAAGTGAATATTCAACGAGTCTCACTCTCCCCTCCAACAGCGGTCCGGGTAGCCCTCCCCCTGACCGCTGTCCTTTTTTGCATGGAATCCCGGGAATGGCCGAAAACAACACCATGCCGGCCCAACTCCATCCACTTCTTTCACCGCCGCCAACCCTCCTGGGTGCCGGTGGCATGTTGTTCCGGGCGTGGGCCGAGCTTCTGCAACGTCGTTCGATTCACTATCGGAGCCTGTCCATTGATGACTTTGACCTTGCCCGGCCGGCGACCATCGGCCCGGCGCTCGGGTCCAATCCCGGCGTCGTGATCAACTGTGCCGCATACACGAACGTCGATGGGGCCGAACGCGACGAACCCCTGGCCACCGCGATCAACGGAACCGGTGTCGGCGCCCTGGCCGAGGAATGCCGCAAGCGCGGCTCGCTCCTGGTCCACTACTCGACCGACTATGCCTTCGATGGCCGGGCCGGCAGCCCTTACCCGGTCGATGCGCCGCGTCGTCCGATAAATGCGTACGCCCGCAGCAAGGTTCTGGGCGAGGAACTGATCGAGAAGTCCGGCTGCGAGTATCTCCTGATCCGGACAAGCTGGCTGTATGCCCCCTGGGGCAACAACTTCGTTCGTACCATCGCCGGCCTGGTCAGGAAAGGCCAGGCTCTGAAAGTCGTTGCCGACCAGCGCGGCCGGCCGACCTCGGCCGAGTCCCTGGCCCGCGTCTCGCTGAAGCTGCTGGAGGCCGCCGCGCGTGGCATCTTTCACGTCACCGATGCGGGCGAGTGTTCCTGGCATGAGTTCGCCTGCGAGATTGCCCGGCACGTCAATCCATCGGCCACGGTGGCGCCCTGCACCACGGCCGAGTTCCCGCGTCCGGCGCCTCGGCCGGCATACACGGTTATGGACATCAGCCGAACAGAATCGCTTGTCGGCCCGCTGCCGCACTGGACGGACTCGCTGGCCGCGGTAATGCCGAGGCTGGAAGGGATGTGAAGTCACACCCGCAACTCCCGCACGGGCCCCTCGATGGCGCCGTGTTTCTTTGCGAGCTGGTGGAACAGGCGAACCGCCTCGATCTGTTTCGGGCCGACATCGAACTGCAAATGCCGCGTGAGGTAATCGCGCGCCAGGTCGGCCGGCCAGCCGCGCGACACGCCGTACGTCTGCACGATTTCATCGATGTGCGCCAGGCCAAGGCCGCGGGCACGCTCCAGCCGTTCGGGCAGGTCACCGAGGTCCGCATCCTCGCGGGCCATCCATGCCGCGAAGAGAAAAGGCAATCCCGTGAGAATCTTCCACTGTTCGCCGAGGTCGATCTGGTGCTCGAAGCCGGGCGGCGCCTGCGTAATCACCTTGTCCCCGATCAACAGGACCGCGTCCGTGCGGTCGCCCGGGCGATCCTTGAGGTCCAGGAACGCCGGGCGCGTCCCATAGCGCTCCGCCAGGATCACCCGCGACAGAGCGACCGACGTGTGGCTGTCGGTGTCGCAGGCCATGCTGCGGACCTGTCCGAGGGGCACGTGCGAGAATATCCGCACCGTCAGCGTCGCCCCGTCACTGCCGATTCCGCCACTGGTGAGCATGCGCAGCCCCGGCATACGCTGGTAGTCGATCACCGGAAGCAGCGCCACCTCATGTGTCCCCCGGCGCAGGCCCCCCAACAACCCCGAGGGCACGTCGAGCACGAGTTGCACGGCCGGATCGCGCTCCAGACCATAGATCAGGGGCTTGGAATTCAGGTAACTGACCGATCCGAGACGATACATGCGCGCATGTCCTTTCGAGTGATGCGGCCACGAACTCGGGCCGATGAATCCGGTCCAGGGCGGTCATTCAACTTCTGCTTCGCCCTTTCTGGGCTGAATACGACCGGCACGCACACCCGATCGCCTCCGTCCGGCACAACACAAACAGGTCGGATGGGTTGCCTTCAGATCGCCCCGGGCTCCTTCGTTTCCATCAGCCCGGTGCGGCCCTCGCGACATCCCTGCAGATCCCGGACGAGTTCCACGGCCGCCCGCCGCCAGCGTGTCGGCGTCAGGCCCGTCGTCTGCGTGAAACGGCTCGTGAAGTGGCTCTGCCGCGAGAAGCCGCAGTCGCTGGCGATCCGCGCCATGTCGCACCGTCGCTCTACAAGCAGACGTTTGGCGTGGTGCATCTGGCACGACACCAGGAACTGCTTGGGCGTCCGCCCCACCAGATCGGTAAAGCGACGGTGAAAGTGGAACTGGCTGAACTTCGCCCGGCTGGCGATATCGTCGAGACTCGGGCGGCTCGCAAACTCCTGCTGCATGAACTTCATCGCCGGCAGGATGCGAGCGAGTTCCTCGTCGGCCGCCACTTCCCAGGGCCTGACCTGTCCCCACTCGAACGCCTCCGGCTGGAGCGAGGCGAAGACCACGGGCCCATCGCCAAGCGCCGGGAACTTCACGGCGCCGGTGAAGCGAAATGCCCAGTTCTCACCACGTTCGTCGGGCAGATCCACGCAACCGGAACCATCTCGCCCACGTTTGATGCAATCCAATGTCCGGCAGGCGTGTTCGTGCATCGCCTTCTCCACCCGCGCGGGCACGACACCATCCTGCTTCGGGAAGACGGCCTCGCCATCGTGGCTGAAAATGAAACACCGCACCGGCGCGGTTCGGGTCCAGAGATCGGTTCGCGACGCCAGTTCCATCGCCCGGCCGGGACGCTCGGCCGTCAGATACTCGTCCAGCACGCCGCCCATGTTCTGGAGTCTGGACATCTCGGCCTCGGAAAAGTCCTCGTCGTGCTGGCTGCGCAGCACCACCACCGCGCCCGGATACCCCGCGAGCACGGGCCCGGAGAGCGGAACGGCGAGCGAGTGTTTCCAGCCTGACGGCCGCAGGAATTCGTGGTGGTACAGCGACAAGGACAGTTCCTGCTCGCTCCAGCAGTCGCTTCCCCGAACCACGCGGCCATGGAGTATCGCCGACCATGCCACGAGATCGTGGCTGTGAACGAACCGGTCATACGCCCGGGCCAAAGCCACCGGAAGGTTCGCGGGTTGCAGCAGTTTCACACCGCCACGCGGCAACATGGAAACCACCAGCCCCTGCTCAAATGCGGCGACCTTGCGGATCAACTCGAGAACCCGCCGCGTGCTGGCCGTGTCTTTTCTGGTCCGGCCGCGGTCGGGACCGGCTGCTTCCAACCCACTGTTTCGCTGCGCCATAGGAGAGACTTTCCAAAACCCGGCACCCGCGCGGAAGCCGACACGAGGGATACACGGCACACTGACCTTGCGGCATGCCTCCCGGGCATGCGAGTCAATCAGCATAGCACGGTTATGTGAGAATGAAAGAAGCACGCGTTCGGAACTCGCGTGTCGCGTGCGGAGCCCTGTTTGGAGTTCGCGCACCTGGGTGTGCCCATTCTCCCGGGAACGTCGTTGTGACCACAAACCGTCATCCTGGGCGTACTCGCGAAGGATCTGGCTATGACGTCCGAGGCCAGATGCTTCGCGAGTACGCCCAGCATGACATCTCTCGTCATGCCAACAGTTTGCCACTTACCCGGATTTCGGGGCACGCCCGCGCATTGTGTTGTCACTGCATTGGTTGCGGCAGAACCGCTCTGAACGTATCTTATGAACGCGTCCACCGGGTGTTACGCCTTCAGACGTCCTTACGGAGCACTGTCTCATGAACAATCAGAATAACCGTCCGGAGTTCTCACGCCGTCAGTTCATCACCACGTCGTCCGTGATGGCGGCCGGTGTCGGCGCTCTTTCTCAGGTTCCCTTCGTCCACGTCGCCCGGGCGGCCGCCGCCGAGATGGAGATCAAGATCGGTCTGGTCGGCTGCGGCGGCCGCGGCACCGGGGCGGCGCTCAACGCCATGGGTGCTGCCACCAAGGTCATCTACCCATCAGCCGGCTACCACACGGAAGACCCGCAGGCCAACGCCAAGATCGCCCGGCCGAACATCAAGGTCGTCGCCTTGGCCGACGTATTCGAAGACCGCCTGACCACCTGCAAGACGCGCCTTGAGAAAGTCGGCTGCAACATCGGCCAAGACCGCTGCTTTGTCGGCTTCGAGGCCTACAAGCAGCTCATGGCCGTGCCCGAGGTCAACTATGTGATCCTCGCCACGCCGCCGCATTTCCGTGCCGTGCAGGTGATGGCTGCCGTCGAGGCCGGCAAGCATGTGTTCATCGAGAAACCCGTGGCCGTCGATGTCCCCGGCGTGAAGCTGGTGATGGCCGCCGCCGCACTGGCGACACAGAAGAAGATCGGCATCGCCGCCGGCACCCAGCGACGCCATCAGAAGAGCTACATCGAAACCATCAAGCGGCTGAAGGACGGCGCCATCGGCGAGATCATGTACGCCCGCTGCTACTGGAACGGCGGCCAGATCTGGGTCATCCAGCGCAAGGAAGGCTGGAGCGACGTCGAATGGCAACTCCGCAACTGGAACTACTTCACCTGGCTGTCGGGCGACCACTACGTCGAGCAGCACGTCCACAACCTGGACATCATGAACTGGGTTCTGGGCACGCACCCAATCCGCGCCGTCGCCGCCGTCGGCGGCCGCCAGGTCCGTACCGCCCCGGTCTACGGCCAGGTCTTCGACCACTTCGGCGTGGAATACGAATATCCCGGCGGCATTCACATGTTCAGCCAGGCGCGACAGATCGACAACACCGATTACAACGTCGGCGAGGCCGTTGTCGGCACCCAGGGATTCAGCAACTGCGACAATTTCATCCAGCCTAAAGGCGGCGCCGGCTGGAAGTATCAGGGCGAGAACCCCAACCCCTACGAGCAGGAGCATCTGGACCTGATCGCCAGCATCGGCGAAGGCAAGCCGATCAACGACGCCCAGGCCATCGCCGAGAGCACGATGACCGGCATCCTCGGCCGCGAGGCCGCCTACAGCGGCAAGACCATCACCTGGGACGACGCCATGAAATCGACCACGCGCCTCGGCCCGGAGAAATACGAACTCGGATCGTGTCCGGTCGTCCCGGTGGCGCTGCCGGGAATCTACAAGCCGCTGTAGACTAAAGTGGTTTCAGCGTCCTCACTGGCCCGGCGTGCCAGATGGTTTACGCTTCAAGAAGGCCAGCGGGGACGCTCGCCCCACTTGCGGACCCGTCTGTGCTCCAGGCCATCGAGATGTGTCCAACGCTTCAGTTTACGGTCACACTCCGCTCCTCCAGCCCCGGAAGGGGCGATACATGTTAGCCCACGGCGTAAGCCGTGAGTGGCTAATTACGTAGTCAATCAAAGCCATGTAAGGGCGACAGAGACGAGTGTAACGGACATCGGCTGCCATCCCAAGGCGATCACTCGTCGCCTGAATCGCTGGGTGTGCCCAAATTTCCGGGAATGTCCTCCTGGCCACAAACCGTCATCCTGAGCGTACTCGCGAAGGATCTGGCTATGAGGTCCAAGGCCAGATGCTTCGCGAGTACGCTCAGCATGACA
>JBEKVL010000370.1:0-6654 GCA_049514055.1 Tepidisphaeraceae bacterium
TAGATCGGCAACGCCATGGCGATGAGGCAACTCAGGGCAGCCCTGACCAGATTGAGCGACGCATGGGGGTATTGGAATGGATCACCCGCGAATCAGATATCGGGCAGATTCGGGCAGCCAGATGCCAGTCTTGTTAGGGTTCAGTCACTATGGCTCTTGGCACCCTGACACCCACGGCATTCCCTGAGAGTCCAACCCTCATTATTCGTGAAATACTGCCCCTGTAACTGTTGACAACAGCAAAACGCTCCGGGCGCGCAGCGCCACAGATAATATGAAGGAGCAACATATTATGATGCTGGCCAACGCCCTTGTTCATTCGTCCTTCGGGATTCTCTCGTCATTCGAGTTTCGGATTTCGTCATTCTCTGGACCCCCAGCCCATTCCGCATTCAGCATTCTGCATTGCCTTCATGCACCCACCCGGGACCCATCGGGACTGATCGGGACGGCTCTTGGACGTGAAAAGGGACATCCTTTTCCCCCTATCACTCACACCTCTCACCACTCATAACCCCTTTGGGAAAGGCCTCTTATGCCCGACGTGCCCCACATCACCCGCGCCAAAAAATGTTTTTCATCGCGCCTTCCCCAACCCCGCCGGCGATATCATACCACTCGCAGCGGTGACACAGGCAGGATGCCTGTGCTGCCAATGATGGCACAACTCGGGTTCTGTTCATGAACTTCAACTCACTCATCTTCCTTGCCATCGCCGCCCCGGCGGCCATCGGGGCCGTTGCGGCTCTGCTGGTCCGGCGGATCGCGTTGCCGCTATCCACCCGCATTCTGCTGGGCCTCGGAGCGGTGCTCCTGGCCGTGGCGGCCGGCACACCGCTGTGGCCCAGGCCCGTGCCGCAGCCGGTGACGGTCATGGTGGATGTCTCCCCATCGACGCGGGGAGCGGCTTATCGCGATCCGGTTGCGCTGCGGAAGCGGTTGGGGCAACTGCTGGGCTCCGTGCCATACGAGATCATCTACTTTGCCCAGGAGAACCGGACGGAGGCACCGGCGCTCGTGCAGGACCGTCTGGGCGATTTCCCGGCCGAGAAGACGGTGTTTGCTCCGCCGCCGGGCAGGGCGGTGCTGCTCTTTTCCGATGGGCGATTTGCCCCGCCGCGATTCTCGCCACCGGTCTATGCGGTGGTGGATCCGCTGCTCATCGAACCGGCCGACGCGGCCGTCATCAGCATCGAGGCCCGCGGCGATCAACTGGCCGTGGCCGTCTCCAATACCGCCGTCGATTCGGCGAGCCTGTCGCTCAGTGGCGAGCGCTCGAGCGTACCGGTGTCGCGGGGCCAGTACACACTTTCGCGACCTCAGCGACCGGGGCAGACCGTGCTGGCGCAGTTTGCTCCGGTGGACTTGTGGCCCGAGAATGACCGGCTCGAGCTGCCGGCCGTGCCGCCGGCCCAGGCGCAGATGTGGTGGGTGGGCGCGGCCGCTCCGGCGGGGGACTGGAAGCGCATGGCCCCGGCCGAGTTGCCGGCCGACCCGGCCGCATACCTCGCCCCGGCGGTGATCGTTCTCCAGAACATCCACGCGGAAGACCTGACCGAGCCGCAGCAGCACCTTCTGCTGCAATATGTGCGCGACCTCGGCGGGGCGGTCGTGATTGTCGGCGGCCAGCGGGCCTTCGCGGCCGGTGAATATCCCGGCACGGCATTGGAAACCCTGTCGCCGCTGGCAAGTTCGCCGCCGATCCCGACACTGCACTGGATCATCCTTGCCGATTCCTCGGGTTCGATGGCCGAACAGAGCGGCGATGCCACGCGCTGGGATCGCGCCCGGCAGGCGATGGTCAGGCTGTTGCCGCATCTGCCGCCCGAGGATCCGGTGACGCTGGCGAGTTTCTCCGAGCGTGTCACCTTCTGGTCGCGGGCGCGGTCGGCGCGCGAGACGGCTACGCTTGCCCTGCCGGCCATCCAGCCCAGCGGCCCGACGAACCTCGAATCCGGGTTGCGCGACGTGATCGACCGGGCGGACGCCGGGATGCCCGCTGAACTCCTGCTGCTTTCGGATACCGATGCGCCGATCGAGCAGCCGGAGCTTCTGCGTGAGGCGATGCTCAAGAAGCGGATTCGGCTGCATGTGCTGGTGCTCGGACCCAATGGCCGGGGCGAGGCGGCCCTGCGCGACATTGCCAAAGCGACGGGCGGCGCCGTCGTGGCGGAGTTGGACCCGGCGCACTGGGCGGATGCGGCTCGCAAGCTGTTCCAGCAGGCATCCGCCGAGCGACTGGTCGCAGTGCCGGCAAAACTACGCATGGTGACGACCATCGACGGATTCGCCGAGACGCCGCCGGTTCCGTGGAACCGGACATGGTTAAAACGGGACGCGACCGTATTGGCTGAGAACGACTCGCCCGCGCACGAACCGCTGATTGCCCGCTGGCGGCTGGGCGCGGGGCAGGTGGTTGCGGCCGCGTATGCCACATCGCAGGCGGATCGGCTCGCGAAACTCGTGGCCACGCCGCCGCGTGATCCGCGATACAAAGTGGTCTGGAAAACCGGATCGGCCGCCGGTGTTTACATTGAGGCGGCCGAAAGCGGACGGGCGATGAACGGTCTGAACCTGGTCGTTGAGTTCACGAATGCCGCGGGGAGGGTGGTGTCAAAGCAGCCCGTCGCGCAGACGGCGCCAGGGTATTATGAGGCGGCGATGGAGCCGCCGCGGGAGCCGATGTTCGCGACCGTACGGCTGGATGCGAGGCTTCTGGGTCGTGTGGCGTTGCCGGCGCGGTATGCGAGCGAGTTTGATGCCATCGGCATTGATGCCGATTCGCTCAAGCAACTCACCGCGCGCAGCGGCGGTGCGATGATCCCGCCGGCGCAGGTGTCGTCGATCCGGTTCGATGCTCCCGTCGAGCCGGTGCCGCTGGGCGCCTGGTTCGCGGCGGTCGGGGGAGTCTGCATGGCCGCAGGGCTGGCGCGGTGGCGGTTGAGTTGACTGCGCTGGCGGCGCGATGGCTGGTGTCCATTCCACGGCTCGTTCCGGATCATATCGCCAGCACCTCGTCGACCATCTGCTGGACTACCGCGCGCCGGCTCTTCCAGCGGATACTGGCGTTGAAGTTCACGGATCTTGGACCCATACTGCACCACGAGTTGCGGCCTATCTGTCTTCAAATACGAAAGCAACCGGACCAGTAGCAAACGAACCGTTGTGTTTGTCGGGTGATCCGCGCATAGCCTCAGGGCGCCGTCGATGGCTTCATGTTCCCCAGAAAACGAATTCGCCGAGACGCCTTCCATAGTGTCGCACCGTGTCGCCAGAAGTTGATCGAGCCGAAGCAGGTAGTCCGCAAAGCCATGGTCCCTTGGAACTGTGTAGGCTGACTTTCCGGCCAGAGGTTGAATCCCCAGTTTCTGCTGAATGGCCATGACGAGACTGCATCCAAGCTGCCGCAAACTGTCGGATGGCATCGTCGTCGAGAACAGGTCATTCCATTGGTCCAGACATGCAGCATCGGCCGTACGGATCAGACGCATCGTTATCTGCCATGGTTCGACGGTCGATTTTACATGGCTGACCACAACATACGGCACCGGCCCTGATGCCGTTGCGTATTTCGCTGCGTCAGCATCGTCCCAACGCCAACTGCTGAGCACGAAGCCCTGTTGCGGCTTCACGATCCATGGCACCAGCACCCGCGTCTGAGCCTGTGTCTGAAGATGTAGACCCTCCTCAAACCCGGTGTCTCCTCCCTTGTCTCGCTCGATGGCGAGATACCACGCAAGTCCGTTGTCCTGGTTGGGATCAAGTTCCAGGGCTCGCCAGAGCGTATCGAGGGCGCGGCTTGCGTTACCTTGTTTGTCGTACACTTTGGCCAGATTGGTCGTGACGACGCCCCTTTCGCCATGCTTCTGGGTGAACTGTTGCAGCGTACGTTCGGCATCATCCAGACGTCCGACCTCCATATAGGCAATCCCCAGCAACACAGCGCCTTGTTCCGAGTCAGAGTCCATTTCTCGGAGTCGCTCGGCTGGCTTCACCATTTCCGGAAAGAAGCGATCCCTCAACCCCGAAATGACCAGCGACGCAAGCTGGTCGGGCGCATCCCACGCCTTTTCGATGTTCCCCAGCAGCACCGAGTCAAGCCACTGCTGCCGGGTAATGAATAACTCACGACCGAAGTTGTCATGGGCGCGGATCATGTTGGCATCACTGGCCGGGGCGACCATTGGCGCAGTAGCCTGCGGTCCCAAATGTGTCGTGTCTTGTGGTTGAGCCGATAGTGACGTCACCGGAGCGTGCGAGGATCCCGGGACGGAGTCGCCCTTCTTACGACGGAATAGCCTGTCAAAGAAGTTCATGCGGCCAGTCCTTTATTCCTGATTGAGGACGTGGAAGCAAGCACGGTGAGTTTGTCTGCTCACAGCGGTTTCTTGCTCCGGCCTGCTCTTCCGACAAACTGGTGCTCTAAGTCCACTGGTGGTCCCACGATTCTGAGGCACATCGTATCCGGTTGTGAATCTGGCCGTCAATGCCCAATGCATATGCCCAACGCGTATCTGCCTTGTCTTTCCCTTGTGCCCCAGGCGAACGTGCTCAGTGTGCGTGGGTCCACTCACCACACGTCAAAGGCATAGTTCCTGTTCTGAATCATCGCCCCACCGGACGCGGCGGGATTCGCGGTGGAATTACCGGCGGACGGCGGTTGGGGCCGAAGGCGGAGGCGGCCTTTCGGTAGCTGAGGATCAGGCCGGGCAGTTGGCGGCCTTTGGGTTTGAAGACATCGCCGAGCGTGAAAGGATCGGGCGAGGCCTCCACCTCGGCGATCGGCATGCCGATGATCGAATCCTGCAGGAACGCGACGGCCGTGCGCTGCATGGCGGCACGGGGATCGGTTCCTTCGTCATCGTCTTCGTCGAAGTCGATGCGATACTCGCCGCTGGCCGTGTATTTGGATTTCTTCGGCCTGGCGGCCGGTTGCGGCTGGGTTGTCGGGCCTCGGGCGGCGAGGGGACGTGGCTGTCTTGGCGGCATTGGTGAGCGAAGGCGACGTTCGATCGGGGGGGCCGTCTTCTGCGCGGGCTGGTCGCGGAGGATCAGCGTGACGGGCGGCAGTGCCACGCCGGCGGCGCTGCAGAGGGGGTGGTCGCAAGCAGGCAGGAGACGGGCCGGGCAGCGATCGGCTCCGGCGGCCGGAATCACCAGGCTGCTGTGCGAGCCATTGTGAAGAATAATGTGGTGGAGTTCCCTTACGCCCGGCGGCGAGGCGCCGGCGGAGGAACGAGGGAACGACGTCTGTGGCAAGGCGAGGGCGAGCCCGTCCAGGCACAACCCGGCCGCGTCGGGGAGGAACGGCTCCGGCAGGGGCTCAACGCCGGCGAGGTGACGGGCGGGTAGTTCGAGCAGGGCGGTCGGGCCTGGCGAGCGGAGCGCGGCGGTCGTCCCGGGAGAGTCAAGTGAGCCATCGGGATCGCCGGACACATGCCAGGGCGGAACCGGCGCATCCGGCGAGTCCGGTGACGGGGATGCCGCGTCAGTGGCGGTGGCCGGCGGGGTGAGATCGGGCTCTTCCGCGGCGACCACTTCCATCATGGCCGCCGACATTCCGTCGTCGGCCGCCTCGGCTGCCGGCGGCCTGGAGCCCGAGGTCGAGTCCAGCACGTAGCGCATGGTGGCCGGCCCGATGCGTATAACCTCGCCGCCGTGCAGTTCCAATTTCCTGCCCATCAGTTTCCCGTTGACGAAGACACCGGTGCGGGAGTTGAGGTCGCGAAGGATGTGGGTTCCCTGGTATGCGTAGATCAGGGCGTGGGCCGCGGAGACAGCCTCATCGTCAACAATGACGTCCATGCCCTGCCGGCGGCCGATGCTCGTCACACGCTGTGCCAGGGGAAACCGGCGTTCCTTGATTCGCAGGTGCGCGGCTGGTGCCGGTCTGGGCGGTGCCAGTGAAGATTCCAGGCCATCGGCTTGAAAGATGAACTCGAACCGGCCGATGCGGATCTCGTCGCCGTCCTCGATCAGGGTGTCGTGGATCTGCTGGCGGTTGACGAAGACTCCTTCGCGGCTGGCCAGATCGTGGATATAGGCTCCCGAGGGCTCGATCACAATCACGGCGTGGGTGCGGCTGACGGTGTGTGATTTCAACTGGATGTGCGCATCTTCGCGCGCACCCAGGACAATCATCGAATGCCGCAATTGGATCAGCGGCATCTCCGCGTTGTCGCCGGTTGGCAACAGCGAGGGATACTGTTCAGAGAAGGTTGACGGATCCTCCATAGGGTCTATCCAGTATTTCCGTCCGCACTGTCCAGGTTCTCCTCCGGGACACTTCTATCTTATACTACGTCTTGCCGGCCGGCTTCGGTTCTGCAACGTGGAAACAGGTCCCATAATTCTAATGAGCTTTCAAGATGAGACTAAATAGTGTGTACTGCGTGGATGGCAAGACCACGACGCACGGACGCGGAATTGGTTGGCAAGGCCCAGGCGGCCTTGCGTGAAGCACGGACGGTCGAACAGATCCGCTGTCCACCCATTGGCGGACCCGGTCGTGCCACTCCTTGGGAATGTAGAACTGGCGTTGCCGCTTCCGCTGGCCGTCGGAGAGGATGAGGTAGAGGGCGGGATGCCCCGGCCCCTTGGCGCAGTGGCACCCGGGATTGCCGCAGCGGCGGCGGCGGTCCAGGAGGGTGCCGC
>JBEKVL010000371.1:0-6648 GCA_049514055.1 Tepidisphaeraceae bacterium
GGAATTCACCATTCCCGCCCGCGGGCTGATCGGCGTGCGGACGCGCATGCTCACGGCGACGCAGGGGCTGGCGATCATGCACCACAACTTCTTCGAGTACGCCGCGATGCGCGGCGAGGTGCCGCAGCGGCTGAACGGCGTGATGCTGTCGAACTGCGCGGGCAGCGTGAACGCGTATGCGCTGAACGACCTTCAGGAACGTGGCGTGCTGTTCGTCGAGCCGACCGACCCGTGCTACGAGGGCCAGGTTGTCGGCGAGCACTGCCGCCCCAACGACATCGTGGTCAACCCGACGCGGGCGAAGAAGATGTCGAACATGCGCACGACCAGCACGGATGAGCACATCATGCTCAAGCCCGCCCGCAAGATGACGCTGGAGCAGGCGCTGGAGTACATAGAGGAGGACGAACTGGTCGAGGTGACTCCGAGCGCGATCCGGCTGCGCAAGGATCTGCTGACGGAAATCCAGCGCAAACGGGCCGGGCGGGCCAAGCCGGTGGAGGTGGTGGGGTAGTTGGCGTGATCATCGGGGAGCGCTGAGAGCGTGTGAATAGATTCCCTTCTCCCACCTTTCCGCATTCCGCACCCAAGCACTTCGTAATCTGTATTAATCCGCTTATCCGGATTGACAGATGGACTCTCTCTTCCCTATTATTCCTGCGGTTATAAGCCGGCCGCGTCATCCCGCGAGGCAAGTCAGCCCTCGTCCGGGCCGATGAATTGACATTGTGTCACCATCAGACAGGATCCACCCATGTCTCGAATCCCCTTCATCGAAATGGTCCGGCGCCGCGTCGTGATTCTGGACGGGGCCATGGGGTCCAACCTCCAGGAACGCACGTTCGACGTCAAACGCGACTGGATGGGACATGAGAACATGTCCGAGGTCCTCAACCTCACCCGGCCGGACGTCATCCAGGAGATCCACGAGGCATTCCTTCGCGTCGGCTGCGATGCCGTTGAAACCAACACCTTCGGCGGCAACCGCATCGTCATGGCCGAGGCCGAGATGGCCGACCGCGTCTTCGAGATCAACAAGCGGGCGGCGGAGATCGCCCGCCGGGCCTGCGGCAGGTTCGAAACGCCCGGTCGCCCGAGATATGTGATCGGCGCCATGGGACCGGGGACCAAGCTGTTGACCCTCGGCCACACCACCTGGGACGTCATGGAGGAGTCGTACGCCGAACAGGTCCGCGGGCTGATCGTCGGCGGCGTGGATGTACTGCTCATTGAAACGCAGCAGGACATGCTGGTCATCAAGTGCGCCATCGCGGCCGCCAACCGCGTCATGCACGAAATGGACACCCACCTGCCCATCATGGTGCAGGCATCCTTCGACACCAGCGGCGGCCAGCAGATGCTCACCGGCTCGGACCCGGCCGCCCTCGTCGCCACCTTCGAGCCCTACTCCGAGGTGGAGGTGCTGGGCGTGAACTGCGCCTTCGGACCGGTCGAGCTGTCGGAAACCGTGCGAACCATCGCCTCGCGCTGGCCACGCCTGGTCAGCGCCTTGCCCAATGCCGGCCTGCCGGTCATGGATGAGAAAGCACGGGCGCGGTTCCCGATGGGACCGGAGGATTTCGCCCGCGGGATGATGCGCTACGTCAACGAATTCGGCGTGAACATCATCGGCGGGTGTTGCGGCACGATGCCGGAGCATCTGGCGGCGCTGGTCAACGCCGTGGGACACGAACACGCGCCCAGGGCGCGCAGCGTCGTGGTCCGGCCGCAGATATCGAGCCTGATCTCGGCCCAGGACGTGCGGCAGGACAAGAGCTACCTGATCGTGGCCGAGCGGACGAACACGAATGGCTCGCGGCAGTTCAAGCGGCTGTTGCAGGCCGAGGACTGGGACGGGCTGGTGTCGATGGCCCGCGATGAGGTGCGCGATGGCTCGCACATGCTGGATGTGTGCGTCGATTTCGTCGGCCGGGATGGTGTGCGGGATATGCACGAGGTGGTGCGGCGGTTCACCAATTCGCTGGATGTGCCGCTGATGCTGGACAGCACGAATCCCGCCGTCCTGGAAGCCGGGCTGAAGCTGGCCGGCGGGCGCTGCGTGCTGAACTCGATGAACCTCGAGGAAGGCGAGGAGAAGCTGGCGCACATCTGCCGGATGGCGAAGAAATACGGAGCGGCCGTGGTGGCCGGGACCATCGACGAGGACAAGCTCTCGGCCATGGCCCGCACGGCCGATCGAAAGCTGGGCATAGCGCAGCGCATTCGCGACCTGGCGGTCAACAAGTATGGCCTGCGTGATGAAGATCTCTTCTTCGATCCGCTGGTGCTGCCGATCTCGACCGGCATCGAGGAAGACCGCCGCAACGCCCTGGAGACGATCGAAGGCACCCGGCTGATCTCACAGCAACTGCCGAACTGCCACACGGTGGTGGGGTTGTCGAACGTGTCGTTCGGACTCAAGCCGGCCGCGCGAGTCGTGCTCAACAGCGTCTTCCTGCGCGAGCTTCGCGAGGCGGGGCTGACCGGTGCCATTGTCCACGCCACGAAGATCCTTCCGCGGAACCGCATTCCCGCGGAACAATGGGAAGCCGCGATGGACCTCATCCATGACCGCAGGCGCGAGGGGTTTGATCCGCTGACGAGTTTCGTGTCACTGTTCCCGGATACGAACGTGGTCGCTGAAGCGATCACGCCGGGAGGCGCGTATGATGGACTGAGCATAGAGGAGAAACTCAAGCGCCACATCATCGACGGCGAGAAACGCAACCTCACCGTGCATCTCGATGAGGCGCTCCAGACGCACCCTGCCCTGGACATCATCAACAAGATCCTGCTCGAAGGCATGAAAGTCGTCGGCGATCTCTTCGGCTCGGGGCAGATGCAGCTCCCGTTCGTCCTCCAGAGCGCCGAGACCATGAAGGCCTCGGTGGCCCACCTCGAGCCGCACATGGACAAGGCCGCCGGCGACACCAAGGGCCGCATGGTGCTGGCGACCGTCAAGGGCGACGTCCACGACATCGGCAAGAACCTGGTGGACATTCTGCTGACCAACAACGGCTACACCGTCATCAACTTGGGCATCAAGCAGCCGATCGACGACATCCTCAAGGCGGCCAGGGCGCACAACGCCGACGCCGTCGGCATGTCGGGATTGCTGGTCAAGAGCGTCGCCGTCATGCGCGAGAACCTCGACGAGATGAACGCTCGCGGCGTGAGCCTGCCCGTGCTGCTCGGCGGCGCGGCCCTGACGCGCGACTACGCCGAGGACGACCTGGCCGGCCTCTACAAAGGCCCGCTGCTCTACTGCAAGGACGCCTTCGAGGGCCTGCGTATGATGGATGCCGTTGTCGGCGGGAAAGTCGCCGGCATCGTCCAGTCCCAGAAGGACCGCGCCGAGAAACGCAAGCGCCTGCGCGCCTCCGCCGTCGTGCCGACCGGCGACGCCAAACCACAACCCATCGCCAAAGACAACCCCGTCCCCGTTCCCCCGTTCTGGGGCCGGCGCATCGTCCGCGACCTCAGCCCAAAGCACCTCTTCCCCTACATCAACGAAAACGCCCTGTTTTTCGGCCAGTGGGGCCTGAAAAAGGGGACGCTATCCGATGAGCAATTCCGCGACATCCTTCACGAAACCGCCCGACCGGTGTTCGAGCGCATGCAGAAACGCGCCCTCGATGAAGGCTTCCTCCGCCCGGCCGTCGCCTACGGCTATTTCCCCGTCCAGTCGCAGGGCGATGACCTGATCGTCTATCACGCCGAGGAGTTCGAGCAGGCGCGCTGCGAGTGCGGCACCAGGCACGGCTGGAAGATCGCGCCCCACGGAACCGCCCGCGAGTGGCTGCGATTCAAGCTCCCGCGCCAGGACGGCCGCCGGCGGCTTTGCATCACCGACTACTTCCGCAGCGTCGAGTCCGGCCAGTTCGACGTGCTGGCCGTGCAGCTCGTCACCGTCGGCGACAAGGCCACCGATCTGGCCAACCATCTGCGCGAGGCCGGCCAGTATCAGGAGTACCTCTACCTGCACGGTTTCGCCGTCGAATCGGCCGAGGCGCTGGCCGAGCTGTGGCACAAGCGCGTGCGTCAGGAACTCGGTTTCGGCAGCGAGGACGATCCGTCGATCCAGAAGGTCTTCCAGCAGAAATACCGCGGCAGCCGCTATTCCTTCGGCTACCCCGCCTGCCCGAACCTGGAGGATCGGACGATGATCATGGAACTGCTACGGCCGCAGGAACTCGGCGTGGAGTTGAGCGAGAACTACATGCTCGTCCCCGAGCAGAGCACGGATGCGATCATCGCCCATCATCCGCAGGCGAAGTATTTTGATGTGTGATGGAATCCCCGCTTTTCGGATGACGTCGAACCGACGCCCAGTTACAATTTGACTGTTGTCCCTGGAAAGGCGCGTGAATCTATGGCAGTACAGACTCTGAAACTGGGGGGCAGGAAATATGTCCTCCTTCTCGAAAGTGAGTATCGCCGTCTGAGTTCCCGGAGCACTGCGGCCAGCGCGGAAGATCGACGAGACGCGACGATCCTGCGAAGGCGCCTCGCCGAAATGCGCCGGCACGGCGAGAAACCGGTGCCTTACGCCCAGGCCCGCCGAGAACTGGGGCTGGAGTGAGTTATGGCGCGAGATTCAGGCCGACCAGTCTTCCAAACGAAGTCCTGGTACTTGCGAGAAATCGCCGATATTCCGTGTCAGAAGGGTCGCACTGTAAACCAGCGCAATCGAAGCGATTTTGAGATCCATGGCGCCGACCCTCGGACATGCGCCACGGAGCCGCTGGAATTCCGTCGCGGCTCGCTCGGAGAACTCAAGAACACGGATATCCCTATATGAGTGCAGATGCGCACCGAGTCGCCGATACGCTTCCACCTGCTGCGAAATGCGCTTGGCTCCGGCGAGATACGCCATCCAACCACGCATCTGCTCTTCGTAGGTGATGATTGTGGTCGCCACCTCATCAGGAGTAAAGGATGCGAGACGGCGGCGCAGCGACTTGCCCATGACAACATCGCCGCGGTCGAGCAGACTCAGATGATCAGTGTCCAGAATGACCATTGCGACGCTTTCGTTTCGCGGGCTTGGGTCGTAGCGATTCGCGATACTCCCGCCCGAGCCGCATCGCCTCGTCGTACGCCGGATCCCCGGCGAACTTTCCCGCAATCTTCTCCCACCATGGCACAACCGGCGCGGGCTGTCCACCAAGTTGCTGCCGCAAGGCGGCCATCTCAGCCTCCAATGCCGCGAGTCGTTTTGCGAATTGCGCCGTACTCATATCTTAACTACGTTAGAAATCCGCTGGCCGTCTGTCAATCTTCAGTGTCGTTCGCATGCACCAACGCATGGCTACCGGGCCAATACTTGCTCCAACGACATCCGCACGAACGTCACCTTACCATACCCATCCCGCTCAAAGAGTACACCCACCGATCCATCCGGCAGCGTCGCCAGGCAACTGTAGGCAAAACTCTTCGCATAGATCGTCGCCCCTTGTTTCCAGGTCGCGCCATCGTCCTGGCTGAAGAAGACCGTGCCGTTCTCGCGCTTGGTGCCGAGCGGGCCGCTGTAGATGAGCAGGTTACGCTTGGGATCGGGATAACGAATGATCGACGCCATGCAGGAGGGAACCTTGAGTTCGGGCACGGGCTCGACGGCCGACCAGGTCTGGCCGCCATCGCGGGAAACCGCCGTCTTGCGCACATCACCACCCGGACACCATTGGCGTATGTTCAGGCGCACCGAGCCGTCGGCCAGTTCGACAACCTGCGTCTCGTTGACGCTCGATTGCCACTCATCCTTCTTGCCCTTGAATCCCGCATCCGGAGCCGTCTCGCCGATCTTCCAAGTGCCGCCGCCATCGTCACTGTACGCCGTGTAGATGCGCCAGAGGCCCGGCGGACCCTCATTGAACGGAATCAGTATCCGCTCGGCGTGCGGGCCTTGCTTCAACTGGATGCCCACGCCGGGGCCGGAGGAGAGCGTCGTCACCTTTTCCGGCCGCTTCACCTGCGCCGTCACATCGCGCGGCCTGGACCAGGTCTTGCCCTCATCATCGCTGTTCAGCAGATACGACCGTACGATGCTCTCTCCCTCGACACCGGCCTGGAGCTTTCCGGAAAACTCCGACGCGGTTTCCGGATACGACTGAACCATGATCATCACCCGGCCGGTCTTCTGGTCGAGCACGGCGCAAGGGTTGTTGACCGAGCGGTTGCCGTCGTCGAACAAAACCTGCATGGCCGACCACGTCCGGCCGGAATCCCCGCTACGCCGGAGAATGAGCTTGTTCCGCGCCTGGTCGGCCGCCTTGGCGCGGCCCTCAGCGAATGCCAGGAGCGCTCCACCCCTGGTCACAATCAGGGACGGGATTCGCACCGAGGGGAAATCCTTGCCGGAAATGAAGACGTCGACGAGTTCAGGCTGCGCGGCGGCCGACATCGCCACACACAACAGCGGAACCACCAGTGAGATCTTGTGAGTCATCATGTTCCCTGTATGGCAACACAGTTGTCCGCAGTGCGGACCCTACCGCACGGGCGCCGAACGCCCCGACGCCTTCTGCTGCTCCAGCAGGTCGCCCAGTTCCTTGACCAACTCGGGATAGCGCGCGTACAGGTTCTCCCGCTCCGATATGTCCCGGGACATGTCGTAGAGCTGACCTGGCGGATCGTCCGGTTTGATCG
>JBEKVL010000372.1:0-6633 GCA_049514055.1 Tepidisphaeraceae bacterium
ATCCTGAGCGTACTCGCGAAGGATCTGGCTATGAGGTCCAAGGCCAGATGCTTCGCGAGTACGCTCAGCATGACAACTGTTGCGGTGCAAACAGTTTACGACTTGCCCGGATTTCTGGGCACACCCGCGTCCCCGCCCGCACGCCCACATCGCTTCACTGGCGTTACCAAATCAGGTATATTGCACAAGTAATGATGCGAGGTGAATATGAAGACGCAGGTGTTGGCAGGATCGAAACAAGAGATAGCCGAACGGTTCGCCCGAATCGAAGGCGATGTCCGCGAAGCCATTGTCTTCATTCAGGAGCCGGCCGATTCACCTTCGCCGCAGGAAGACATATTTGCTGAGATGGAGCCGTTTGCCGTGAAACAGGGAACGGCTGATTACTCGCGCGGGGCATTGTACGGCCCAGTGGAGGACGAATGATCCTGCTGGACACGAATCTGCTTGGTCGCCTTACCGACTCAGCCGATCCGCAATGCACCACGGCACGCGGTTCCATCCACGGCTTGCTGGCCCGGCGAGAACGACTCATCATCGTGCCACAGAATCTGTACGAGTTGTGGGCTGTGGCAACGCGCAAGCCCGGTGCTCCTCCCGCAGGGCAAAACGGTTTGGGGATGACAACTGAACAAGCCAGCCAGTGGCTCGCTTTCTTCCAGCGGCGATTCACGCTCTTGCCCGACCGTGAAGACCTGCTCGCGCGGTGGCACGCGTTGGTCAAGGCGTTTGGGATCAAGGGGTTCAGATCGCACGACGTTCGCCTCGTTGCGGCCATGCAGTGCTACGGCATCACGCGGCTGCTCACGTTCAATGGCGATGATTTCAGAGGCTTTCCCATTACGGTAGTCAAACCGGCTTCAGTGTAGCAGCACACTCACCCACGCATTTGAAGCTCAGGTGTTCACCGCCAAACAGGTGGAGATGCTCCCGCCGGAGTTGTAAGCGCCGCCTAAGCAACGCGGAACTTGAACTGATGCACATTGCACTCGCCGCTGCGGAACAGGGCGGCGCAGCCGGTGAGGTACTTCATGTAGGACAGATACGTGTCCACCCCGGCGATGGTAATGGCGTCGTCGCGGCGGGCTTCCAGGTTCGCGGCCCAATGGTCGAGCGTCAGGGCGTAGTGCGGCCGGAGGCTCTCGACATGGACCAGTTCCATGCTCGCGGCGCGGGCGGCGGCGATGAGCAACTCCGGCGGCGGGACGTCGCCGCCGGGGAATATCTCGGTGGCGATGAAGTGGACGAACCGCAAGAAGTCCCAGTCCTCGTTGGGTTTGCCGATGGTGATGGTGTGCAACAGCAGCACGCCATCCGGCGGGAGAATCGAACGGCAACGCGCAAAGAAGGCGGGGTAGCGGTTGCGGCCAAAATGCTCGAAGGCGCCGATGGAGACGATGCGGTCGACCTTCTCCTCGAACGTCTCCCAGCCCTGGAGGCGGAACTCCAGCCCGGGCCGGCCGGCCGCCAGCTTCTGGTCATGGTCCAACTGGTTCTGGCTGATGGTCAGGCCAATCACGCTCGCCCCGTAGTGTTCGTGGGCGCGCATCGCCGTGGCGCCCCAGCCGCAGCCGATGTCCAGCAGGCGGTGGCCCGGACGCAATTCGCACTTGCCCAGGGAGAGGTCGATCTTGGCCGATTGCGCCTGGGCCAAAGTCGTCTGCGGCGTGTCAAACTTCGCACACGAATAGGTCATCGACGGATCGAGGAACAGGGCGAAGAAATCGTCCCCCAGATCGTAGTGGGCCTGCACGCGTTTGAAGTCGACGCCAGCCGGCCGGCGGTTGGTATTCATGGGCAAGTATAGGCTCGCGGCGGTGGCCGCGGTGACGATGCAAGTCTCAACTCTCAGCTCAATACGCGCAGCACACGCTCTGCGCGCAACGTCGAACCAAGTAATGCGCGTAACCGAACCAAGGCACGCTTACGATACATCGGGCGGATATTGCAATCATCGTCAGTCAACTCCTTGCCGGCCTCAAGGGCAATCGCACCGAGGCCAGCCAGGCAGGCCGCCATCGTATTCAAATCGGGGAATATCTCACCCGCGTCCCAGACGCCCTCACCGTGATAAGCGTGTAGGATGACTCCCGAAGACCGCGAGAAGATGAATGGGTCACCACCCTCATCGGCAACGACAAGCCAATCATCGGGCCAATTTGTGATGGGCTCGCCGCTCAGCCCATCCCAACGATAACCAGCCTGAAACTCCCACAGCTTGGAGAGGCAGGGCAGGAAGTACGGATTGCCATAATACCTAATGTAGACGTCTGCCGGTCCAATTTCTCGATAGTAACACTCTACCGCCAGCGGAATCGGAAACGGCCCCGTCCAATCGTGTGACGGTTGCGGCCGCACCTCGCCGTGTAATGCGACCAACTCTTTCGCCTGTATGGAAGCGACCATGGTACACCTCTATTTCCGCGCCTGTCACCAACAACTCAACCGCATTATGAATCCTGCCCTCATGGATACGTTCCTCGATCGAAGTAGCGAATCTCCACGTTGTGAATGCCACACGGCGATGTCCCGCCGGGGGTGACGAGGATGATCTCGTTGTCCTGATCAAACTTGAACCAGGGCGTGACATTCAAGTCGATGTCGGTCCCGATCCAATGGTGAAAGCGCATCACATAGTGGCCGTTGACGATCACGCCGTGGAGCACGCCTGATTTGGCGGCGGCGTGGATGACGACGTTGCGCGCCGACTGAGTCACGTCATCACGAACTGTGCGACGGGCGGTCATGCAGGCCGATTTTTCGGTCAGCGGCGCGGGGGCCGCGTAGGTCAGGCCGTCGGGCGAGACGGCCCAGTCGCCGGAGAGATCCTGGCGAGCGACCGGATCGGGAACATGAGCCACCCAGACACTGCCGCGCGGGCCGAGAAGCGAGCCCTTGGCGGAGACGATCACGGCCAGCACATGGGAACTGCCGGGCGTCAGCGTGTCGGTCAGATCATCACCGGAAATCCCGTCGGCCATCGCCCGATCACGTAGCGGCTTGCCATCGAGATACACCCGGCCGGTGTCGGCGAAGGTCCAGCCCGACCAGCTTTGCACCCAGAGCATGACGCGGCCGGAATTCCAGTCCGCGGGAACCTGGAAGTGCTTGCGTAAGACCCCCTGCCGCACGTCGGGATGGTCGGGCAGGCTCACGATCTCGAAGCGCAACCGTTCCCATTTCGAGTCATCCAAGCCACTGGCCGCCAGCGCATTCGCCTCCTCGGCCGTCACCGCCTGCGCGGGCAGCGGCCTAAACGCCCAATCCTCGGTCAGATCCAGCGTCAGTTTCGACTGGAACACCGCCAGCGGCTTGCCGGGCGACTGCGTGCCGCTCCACCAGCTTCGCTGTAGCTCAAACCAGCGCTCGGGAGCGGCCGCGATTTGATTGCGTGGCGTATAGAACGCGCGCGTTTCCATCGGCTCAAACTGAAGATTCGCCAGCCGCGACCCATCGGCCGCCGATTCCACGGCCACGGGCGCCTGCGTGATGACGTCAATTGCCGACATGGGCCTACGCCCATCGCGGAAGATCAGGCTGGTGCTGGCCGGCTTGTTCGAGTCGTTCCACAACACCCAGACGTCGTACAGTCCATTATTGCTCACGAACCGTCGCATCAGCACGCGCGACGGCGTCGTCGCCGCGGGAATCCGCTGGATACCCTGCCACTGGATGATCTCGGAGAACAAGCGGCTGGTGGCTTCCGGATTGCGGGCGCCGCGATCGTCGGCCCACTTGACGCCGACGTGGATGACCGCGCCCTTGCCCAGTCGGCGCAAGCCGACGGCCGTCGATCCATCCGGCCAGAGCATCAAGTCCTGACACTCCGGCAACTGCTTCTTGAGCGTCAGCCCATTGGCATAATTGCTGGCCTTGGGCCAGTCCTCGCCCTTGAATATCTCCTGGCCCGGCGCGGGAACCAAGTGGCGCGGATTGAGAGCTTTGCCATCGGGTCCGTGTTTATCAATCGCCGTCACCGCGTACCCGGACAGCTTGGAAATCGGCCAGCTATCCATCTGCGTCGGACTGTGCCGGCCGGTCTGGATGAAGGTGACGAAGACGCCGCCGCCGCGAACCCATTTCTCGATGTCGGACAAGACCTCATCATCCATGATGGACGTATTGGTGTCGATGACGACCCGGTAGTTGCCGGCGTTGCCGCAGCGGAAATCACCTTCGTCCACGGAATCCCGCTCATATTCGGCCAGAAGGCGATCACCCACGCGCCAATGATGCTCGCCGGACGCCAGGTTGACGTTCGGGTCCGCGTGGTGCCAGGGGAAGCCGGTCACGCGCATGGTCTGGTCGCTGATCATGACCGCGACATGGGCCGTAGGGACATGGTACTTGCCCAGCAGCCGCCACAGGTTGAGCGTCTTCTCGAAATACGCGCGAACCTCCGGGTTCCAGAGGATGTCGCCGATGTGGATGAAGTAGTCCACGCCCTGGATTCCCTCCGTGCTCCACAGGCCGAGAAATCGCTTGAATTCCGGTACATCCTTGGCGCCGCTGCCCGGCTCTACATCCGTGGGCAGGCCGATGCTCCGGGCCTGCATCGCGTTCATATCCGTCCAGAAAGCGGCCATGTACCCCGTGTTGTGGAAGATACCGCCGAAGTCGGCGCAGATCCGCTTGGTTCCGGCGGCGTACATATCCGGGTGCATGAACACGATCGGCCGATCCGGATCGGCCTGGCGGATCATCTCCGCGCCCCGGCGAATCACCCGCAGCCGCGACCAGGCCAGCCACTGGCTGAAGTCGGCCCACTGCGCGTTGGCCCGCTCGCCCAGATCCGGGTACTGCCGCGGCGGCGCCGGCGACAGATACGCCCGGTAGCCGAAGCGCCCGTCCGGCAGCATGACGGCAATCAGGTTGTCGCCGTCGGCCAGCGAATCGGTCACCTCGACCGCCATCCAGTGTCCCTCGTCGTGGCCCGGCAGCGCCTCGGCGGCCGGCTTGCCATTGACGAACGCCAGCACTTCGTTGCCCTTCTTGCGCGTGTCGTTCATATCCCACACATAGAGCCACACGCGCGGATGCGCCTTCCGCCAGGCCGCGTCGATGGGAATATGCCGGCGAAACACGGCCGGTTTCTTCGGCAGGAGCATGGCGATGTCGTGCCCCGGCGCGACAACCGTGGGCCACTTCGCATCATCCAGCGACACGGTGGCCGACGACGCATCGCGCGCCGCCTCGTAGCTGATGCGCCACTGCCCAGTGAGATCAATCGCCTCCGGCCCCCAACCGGCAAACGACGCCAGTTCCGGCACGTACACCTGGTCCCACGATTTCAGCGCCGCGGGATCGCCGAACCAGCGCCGGGCAACGGTGCCAACCTCGCCGTATTTGGAACGTAGGAACTCACGGTAGCCGATATCGGCCAGCGGGCCGTAGTCGATCAGCGTGTCGCAAGGCCCGTGGTACATCTCGCCGCGCGGCTCCAGCCAGTTGACGACGTTCTCGAACTTGCCCAGCAAGCGAACGGTCGTCTGGATCTGAGCCAGCGACGCTTCCACCAGCTCGGTCGAGCTCCAGGACGGTATACCCTCGTCGTAGTTCATCAGCCCATAAAATCCGCCAATGTACTGCGGCATGCGCTGAATGGTCTGTTCGCGGTAGCGGTTGAACAGCGACGAGGGCTTGCCCTGGTCGGTGTTGATGCCCACGGGTAGTTTGAACTCCCGGCATCGCCGCAGGCCCCAGTCCCAGAACGACGTGTTCATGATCCCTTCGGCGGTGTCCAGGGCGTGGGGCGTCTGCCAGAAGACGAACCCCAGGCCGCGCTCTTTGGCGAAATCGAACTCGGGCAGCGGGTTGTAGTCCTTGATGTCCTTGCCGGCCGCGTCTTTGGGGCTGGTCCACGGATAATAGTAGAAACGGAATCCGTAGCGGTCCCAGCGGTCCAGGAACATCGGCACCGCCACCTCGGGCTCACACGCGTCGACCTTGCGCTCCGCGCCGATCCGCTCACCACACAGTGCAGGCAGACGGCCCACTTCCGCGGCCGCCAGAATCAGCACCTCGCGCCCACACCGCACGGCCACGACACCCCCCTGCCCCTCCACAATCCTCCCCGTCAACTTCCGCTGATCGGCATCTACTGAAATCAACTTCACCCCCGGCAGCAATCCCAGGTCCGACAGAAACTTGGCATGCACGATCCTGGCCCGCTCGACATCCTCGCAAATGATCCGCAGGGATGACGATGCGCCGCCGGGCGAGGTCCAGCGTTCGCCGGACAAAGCACCGTAACCGCGCAGCGTGATGGCCGGAAATTCCCGCGTCTCGCCCGGCGCTGGCTGACCACGGGAAACGCCCGCGTACAGCGCCAGCAAGGCCAGCAATGGCAACAGAAGACCACCACCCCAATTACACAAGACCACACGATCTCCAGCGACAACAGCCGCGACACGTTCAGATGATTCAGCCATCCATTACCGCCTCTTGTAAATACCTTACACGCTTTGACCAGATTCATGCGCGGAAGATACCACACTGCTCCCCGCCCGCCCACTGCGTACGGGCATGCGTACGGGCTTGGGCATCTCCACCCAGACTGATCGCATTTGACTGCTGAAAGTGCCGCCGGTGCCCTCACTGGCGGATAACCGAGGGACGGACCTGCCGGAGGGC
>JBEKVL010000373.1:0-6631 GCA_049514055.1 Tepidisphaeraceae bacterium
AGCGATGACAGCCTCATCGAAGTCACCGGCCTGGACAAGATATGGAACAGCCTGGCCGAGAAGGCCGGTACCGCGGGCCAGAAATCCGTCGTCGCGGGCATGCGCGTCTCCATGGGCGACAAGTTCATGGAGCAACAGTTTCGCCGGCGGGAATCGCTCATGCCCCGCAAGGCCGTGGCGGCGGGAGATGCCTGGCAGGCCGGCGTGAGGCTCGACTTGCCGTACCTGGGCGAGATCAAGGTCCGCTATGAGTGCAAGCTGAAGGAACTGGCCGCCCCCGTCGCCGTCATCGAGACGGAAGGCAAGTATGAAACCACAACCGCCAAGACCATCAAGATCGAAGGCGCCGAAGTCACGATCGTGCAACTGGAGGCCACCGAGAAGGCCACCCTCAAAGTCGACACCAAGTCCGGGCTGCTCACTTCCGACGACCTGGCCATGAAGGTGTCGGGCAAGTGCAAGGCGGCGGCTCCGGGTGGCAAGACGGTCGAACTGTCCATCAGTAATGCGGGCGTCACCAAGGTAACGATCGAACCGGCCGGCGCGAAACCCGGCGACGTGAAGGCTGCCGCTCGTGAAGCCGCCGCCCCCGCGCAAAGCGCCGCTCCCACCACGCAGGCGTTTGACAAACTCCTGGACCTCGGCCAGCCGGTCGTCGATCCCAACCGCGACTGGACGCTCATCGCCTATTGGAATGGGGACTGCTCGCTCGACGCCGGTGTCCTTGGCAATGTCGTCCAGTTGGAGTCCGCGCTGCCCGAGAAGGGCATCGAGATAGCCCTGCTCTGGGACCGCTCCAAGAACTGGAACAAGGTCTTCAAAGCCGGCTGGGACGAACCGCGCGTTTACCGGGTGCGCCCGGTGAAAGAAAAGGGCGAGTTCGCCTCCGAGATCATCTGCAAGCCGGGCGAGCTGAACCTCGGCGACCCAGCCGTCCTCAAGGCTTACGTCACCGCCGCCATTCGCAAGTATCCCGCCAAGCACTACGCCATCCTGCTCAGCGGCCACGGCGGCGGGTGGAGCGGCATGATCTTCGATGACGACGCCCCCGGCTGCAAGAACCCGCCCGGCTTCTTCTCCATCGACCAGGCGCGAACCGCGCTCCGCGCCGGGCTCGATGCCGCCGGCGTCAAGAAGGCGGACCTGATCGTCTTCGACCTGTGCCTCATGTCCCAGGCCGAAGTCGCCTGCGAGATGCAGGATGTCGCCGACGTCATGGTCGCTTCCGAGGCGACGGTCCCCGGACGCGGATTGCCCTACGACAAAATTCTTCCCCTGTTCACGAAGGATGCCACCGCCAAAGACATTGGCACCGGCATGGTCAAGGCGTTCGCCAAACAGTGTGAGGACGTCAAGGAGAACGACGCCACCATGTCCGCCATGGACCTGACGGTCGCCCCCCAGGTCACGCAGACCGCCGCTGATCTCACCGCAAAGCTCAAGCCCTTGGCCGATAAGCTCTGGCCGAAGATGGCCCGGTCGATGTACTTCGCCCAGGCCTATGCCAAGCGCACTGACTACAAGCGCGGCCGCGGCGCCCTGGCCAGCGCCGACTTCTACGATTGCCTGCGCCGCATGCGCGCCAACACGCCCGATTTCCCCGCCGCCGAATATGACCGGCTCATCGCGGCCATGCAGAAGCTCGTGCTGATCTCCTTCCGCGCTTCGGCCCGGCCGTGCAGCTTCGGCGTGGCGGCCTACATGCCCTTCCGTCCCGACATCCTCGACCCCAACTACAAGGTTTTGCGCTTCCCGGGCGAATCCGGTTGGCTGGGCCTGCTCGAGGCCATCCACGTCGCCCAGGCTCGCGACCTCACTCCGCCCACGATCAAGAGCCTGCGCCTGGTCGACAAAACCGGGAATGCCGTGCAGAGCGTCTCCTGGGGCCAGACCGCGATGGAGTTCACCGTTGACGGCACCAACATCCTCTGGACCACCGCCACCGTCGGCTCGCCCAGCGATGCACCCGCCGGCCTGCAAGTCGCCTATCGCACGTTCATCGTCGACAACAATTTCGAACAGCGCAAAAAGAACGCCCCCGCCGACGCCGCCAGCCAGATCATGCCCGAGTACAAGGATGGCGCCAATACGCTGCTGAAGGTGATCAACAACGACATGTTGAAGGTCTGCGACGGTGATCGCCTGTATCCCGCCACCATCGACTATTCCGACCCCGACGACGTCAACCATATCCGCGTGCCCGCCTTCTATACCCATCCGCCCCTCAAGGACGCTTATGTCGACCTCTACTTCGAGAAGAATTTCTACACGGTGGACCACGTCGTGGCCGAAATCCCCCAGCCCAACGGCCGCATCATTCACCAGCGCATCAAGCCCGACAAGGATGCCGACCTGACGCTGGCCGCCGAAGTCGTCAAGCCGGATGGCAAGATCGCCTACAAGGGTGTCGGCACCATGAAATGGGGTTCCGGACCCGAACTGGTACTCGCCTGGGGGTCGGCCGCCGATTACCAGTTGATGATTGAAGCCGAGAACATCGCCGGCACTTCCGCCCGCCAGTCGCTGAAGTTCGACTCCAAGCCCCAACCGTTGCTGGTCGAGATCGAGCGCCGCGGCGGGAACCGCTACAAAAAGGCCGACCTCATCGGCACCTGGCAGGGTGTCGCCGAAGTGCCCGATCCCGCCACCCGCCAGGTCGTCCGCAAGCCCACCGGCGCCAAGCTCACGTTCACGGAAGGCAAGGAAGGCGCCCTGGAGTATTCCACCGCCGGTGTCGCTCAAAGCGGTTCCGGCCCCGCCTTCCTCGACACGCGCGGCCTGCCCACGCTCAGCCTCTTCGTCAAAGCCGATGGCCGGCTCGTCAAGACAGCCTGGGCGGCCGTCTGGATCGTCGTCCAGAACAACAAGGCTACTCTCCTCGGCCGCGAGATGCTCACCGGCCAGCCGATTATGTACGAGAAGGTGGAAGGCGCGGTGCCGGTGCTTCCGGCCGGCCGGTGACGGTTCTAATGACATGCCGCGTTGGGTTCATTCACCGGTTGTCAGTTGTCCCGATCGATAGTGTCCGATTGGTTCGCCCCTCACGCGCGACAGAGTATATCCCCGCCGCTTGCATCACCGCATGGCGCCGCCCTGTTTCGCACGGGCGATGGTCGCCTTGATGGTGTCGTGAACGCGCCGCGGGTTGGCGACCATGCGCCAGGCGCCGAAGGGCATGTGTTCATCCTGCGGGACGATCACAATCGAACCGACCCGGCAGACCCGCTCCTTGAATGTCTGCTCCAGCAGAGTGCGGGCGACTTTCCGCAGGGGGCAATCAAATACATCCAGGGTGAACACGCCTTCGATCGTCACCAGGCGCATGTCCGTCAGTACATAGAGCCGGCCCATCCACTGGAGCGTGGACCACATCAGCCGGCCCATCATGAGGAACATACCCACCTGCAGGTATTGCCGCGAGAGATGCCGCAGGCGATCGTCGTAGATCACGGCCAGGGTCATGAGAATGGCCGTCACCGCAAGGAACGTGAGGCTGCTCAGCAGGATGAACCAGCGCGACGGCCGGAGAATCAGCAACACGAGTTCGCCATCGCGCAGCACATGGCCGGCGAGCAGTTGGCCCAGCGGGCTGACAAGATCCGCCACCGGTGTCACCACGTTCGGTGCCGACTCGCTCGGGCACATGGGCATCTGCTGCGCGCTGGCAACCGCAGGCAGTTCTGCCGGTGTCATCACCGGCGGAATCCGGGACGTGCCGACAACGCCAAAGACCGCCAGTGAGGGCACCGGCGGCGCATCTTCGGCCGGATGCCATTGGCCTGCGTGCTCTACTATTCTTTCCAGAACCGGGTTCTCGGCGTTCATGAGACACCTTCGTTCACATTCCGCGGATCGGCCGATTCAAGCGGGGCCGGCGCGGACGCTGGCCCTGCTGTTGTCTCAAAGACTTCCCGACGCAGCGTCACGATATCGGGAAGATTCCGATAGTAATCATTGTAATCAAGTCCACAGCCGACGACGAACTCATTGGGAATATCAAAACCGACATAGTCCACCGGCGTGCGTGCCGAACCTGCGGCGGGCTTGCGCAGCAAGACGCAGGTACGCAGCGACGCCGGCGCCTGTTGCATCAGAAGCTCGCGGACCCGGGCGATGGTGGCGCCGCTGTCGAGAATGTCGTCCACCAGCAGCAAATGCCGGCCGCGTACGTCGCCAAGCCGGCTCGACAGCATATTGACCCCCTGCGAGCTGACGCTCTTGCCGGGATAGCTGCTGACCGCCAGCAGGCCGATCTTCATCTTCAGCGGCAGTTGGCGGATGAGGTCGGCGGCGAAGATCATCGCTCCGGTCATGATGGGGATGATGGTGACCTCGGCCACGCCGTTGGCTTTGGGAGGTGAATGGTCCAGCGTGATCTGCCCGGCCAGTTCAGCGACGCGCCGGGCGATCGCATCCCGGGAGATCAGGACCCGCTCGACGTCGTTTCGCATGGGAGGCATTCTACCGGGCGCCGGGCAATCGGGTAGCGGAGAACCGTGATCGCTGCAGCCGCGATGGCCCATCGCGGCGAGGAACCGCGAGCAACGATCGCGGATTACGGGCAGGCGGGTTGCCAAAATAAACGGGCAGACCACTGCCCGCTTGTTGCCGCAAGCCGTGGCGGTAGAATCAGTGAACGCGGGTCTGGTTCGATTCGTGCCGCGAAGACGAACACCCGGGAGTTTGAGGGAAGTACGCACCATAGGAGTCAACCCATGTTCCAACCGCCGCGATCACCTGCTCGTTCTGGCCCTGAGTCGTCTGCATCCACGAACCCCGGCGGACCTTCGGCTCGCCGCGGCGAGAAATGCGGGCACCTGGTGGAGCGTGCGACCCGGCCACTGATCGACCAGCTCGAGCGGCGGGAATTGCTGACCCTTGTCTTCGCGCCCAAGGTGGACTACGGAACCGGAACTTCGCCCGCATCCGTCATCGCCGCCGACTTCAATGGCGACGGCAAGATCGACCTGGCCGTCGCCAACGCCTCGGGCACCGTCAGCGTGCTGCTGAACAACGGCAACGGCACCTTCGCCGCCAGGGTCAATTACCCGGTCCTGACCTCGCCGGCGAGTCTGATCGCGGCCGACTTCAACGGCGATGGAAAACTGGACCTCGCCGTCGTCGACAGCGGCTCGAACAAGGTGAGCGTGCTCATCAACAAGGGGGACGGCAGCGGCACCTTCCTCCCCAAGGTGGACTACGCCACCGGCGTCTCGCCAAAATCCGTCGTTGCCGCCGACTTCGACAACAATGGCACCATCGATCTGGCCGTTGCCAACAGCGGTGACAACACCGTCAGCGTGCTCCTGAACAATGGCGGCGGAGTATTCGCCGCCAAGGTCGACTATCCCGTCGGCGCCAACCCCGTTTCGATCATCGCCGCCGATCTCGACGCCGACGGCCTGCCCGACCTCGCCACGGCCGACACGGGCCTCAAAGCCGTGACCGTCCTGCTCAACACCGGCGGCGGCATCTTTGGCGCCGGCACCGACTATGCCCTGGCGGACGCTCCCAACTTCCTGACCTCAGCCGACTTCAACGGCGACGGCAAGACCGACCTGGCTGTGGCCAACGGTCTCGTAAACACGGTCCTTCCGCTGACGAACAGCGGCGCCGGGACATTCTCCGGCGGTGCGAGCGCTGCGTCCGGGGCGTCTCCGGCCGGGCTGGCCTCGGCCGACTTCAACGGCGACGGCAATGCGGACCTCGCGGTGGCCAACAGCGGCAACAACAGTGTCAGCATCCTGCTCGGCAACGGCAATGCCACCTTCAATCCCAAGCTGGACTTCAGCACTGGAAACCACCCCGTGTCCGTCGCCTCGGCCGACTTCAATGGCGACGGCCTGGCCGACATGGCCGTGGCCAATGCAAACAGCAACACCGTCAGCATCCTTCTGAGCAAGGGACTGACTCCGGCCGTGACCATCGACCAGGCTGCCTCGCAGAGTGATCCGACCGACGTCTCGCCGATCAACTTCACGGTGGTGTTCAGCAAACCAGTGACGGGATTCACAGGCGCCGACGTGGTCCTCGGCGGCACGGCCGGCGCCACCACGGCAGTGGTCACCGGGGCCGGCACGACGTACAATGTCGCGGTGAGTGGCATGACGGTGAGCGGCACCGTGACCGCCACCATCCCCTCCAGCCCGACGATAGTCGACTCGGTCGGCAACAACAACGACGCCTCGACCAGCACCGACAACTCGGTCACGTTCGACAGCCACATTCCCGCGGTGACCATCGACCAGGCCGCCGCCCAGCTCGACCCCAGCAACGCCACGACAATCAACTTCACGGTGGTCTTCAGCGAGCCGGTGACGGGATTCACCGGCGCCGGCGTCACGCTGGGCGGCACCGCCGGCGCGACCACGGCGGTAGTGACCGGCAGCGGAGCAACCTACAACGTCGCCGTCAGTGGAATGACGCAACCGGGCACCGTGACCGCCTCCATTCCTGCCGGCGTGGCTCTGAGTATTCCCGGCCAGCCCAACACCGCCTCCACCAGCACCGACAACTCCGTCGACTTCAACAATGTGCCGCCGACCGTCACCATCGACCTGGCGCCCGCCGAAGTCGATCCGACCAGTAATCTGACCATCAACTACACCGTCGTCTTCAGCGAACCGGTGAC
>JBEKVL010000374.1:0-6623 GCA_049514055.1 Tepidisphaeraceae bacterium
AATGTCGGCGGCAACACCGATTTCCTGAACATGCTCGCCCGCGACCGCCTGGCCAGCAAGAAGATCAGCAAGACCGAGGCCGTGCAGTCGCAGCTTGAAGAGCCGCTGGAGGCCGGGCACATCCACATCGGCCCCAGCGACTACGTGCCATTCCTCAAAGACAACAAGGTGTGTTTCCTGCGTCTGACCGCCCGCGGTTTCGGCGGCATCCCCATGGACATCGAACTGCGGCTGAGCGTCGAGGACTCGCCCAACTCGGCCGGCGTGGTGGTGGACGCCATCCGCTCCTGCAAACTCGCCCTGGACTGCGGCCAATCCGGCCCGGTCCTGCCGGTCTGTGCCTACACCATGAAACATCCGCCCGTGCAGATGTACGACCGCGACGCCCGCGAGGAAATGGAGACCTGGATCGAAACCTGCCTCCAGAAACAAGCCGGCCGGCAGGTGTGTGGCCGCGAGCGGTGAGCGCGAGTTGCGGCCACGGCACAGGCCATTTGAGTTAAGGTGCTACTCACTAACCGTCACGTTCGGCACAATGATTTCCTCACCCCACGCCTCGGTAATGTCAACCGCGAGTGCTGCCGCATCGGGATGCGGCCTTAGAATCACATCCACCTTGTCGCCGGGAGCGACCGCCGGGTGGTAGCCTCTCTTGAAGAAATCAGCCATGTCGTCCGCTTCGGAACAGTACAAGCCGATGGGCCATTCGCTACTTCCCTTGCGAAGTGAAACCATCGCCGCAACAGGGACGGGCAACTGCCCATGTCTTGGTCGCAGTTGATGAACGAAGGTCTCCCCGTCAAATCCTCTGGGCATCTTGACCTTCACGGATAGAAACGAAGCGAGCATCACATCTCGGTGCTGCGCCGGCGAAATGAAGTTCACCGTCTTTGTGTCCCGCGATACCAATTGAAAAGCCGCCGTCAACGGGAAACGGGTACGGATCAGTTCACGATTGTCTGCTTCCGGATTGCGCACAACGTAGTCCAGCCAGACCTTGACCTTGTTATTCCCGTCTCGAAGTCCTGCAAATACTTCAGGTGGCACCCACGCAATTCCGTCTCCTCCACCACCGCCTTTCGTGCTAAATTGAGACTCGTGCCAACCTTCTTCGCGTTTTGGTGGTGGGCAACTGATGCCCTCGATGTCCATCGCGGCCACCGAATAGCCGCCACTGGTAAACCGGCCGCTGTGCCTTCCTCCAGAGATCGAATTACGCCCCTCGATAATCGTGGGCACCGGATCGCCGCGTCGAACGGTTTGGCGCACACGCAGGGTCCACGGCCACGCATGAATCCAATAGTCTTTCCACTGCTCGTCCGTCAGTATGCCCTCGGCGCGAGCCCGCTCGATCGCCAACCCATACCGGTAATCCCACGTTGCGGTTGGCTTGGCCTGGATCGCTAACAGCAGGGTCATCAATTTGCGACGCTGGCTTTTCGTGAGTTTTTGTTGTCTGTGACGCTCGACCAGTTCTCCAATCGCGGCCTGCGCGTACGCGGCGTTCTTGCTATCCGCATCCCTCAGCAGCCACCACGTCGGCTTGTCGGCCGCGCCGAGGTGGGTCACACGCTGCACGGCGTAGTTGCCCCAATACCCGGCCGTGAGCGCGAAAAGCAGTGTCCCCACTACCAGCGGCCAGCGCCGGCTTTCCCGCCGTCCGGCCCGGATCGCCTTGGGCCGTTCCAGTTCCGCCCCGCATTCCGAGCAGTGCGGGCTCGTCGGCGGCCGGCCGAAGAGGTCAAAACCGCAGCGGCGGCAGTAGGGTTGATCGCAGACCTGCCGGCCGCGGAATGACCAGATGATCAGAGGAATCGCAAGGACTCCCAGCGTGGTCAGCAGCGTGGCGAAAAAGGCGGAGAGTAGAAACATGGCCTGATGCCGCGGGATTGTACCATGGCGGCGGGTTCGTTGTAGAAGAGATTCCACTTTCACACAAATCGTTGGCGGTCGTGTTGCCATTTTGGAGTGCGGCCGCACGAGGCCGCTTTCCCATCGGCGTCACGTCCCGCGTTGTGGCACCCCCGGGGTTTCACTCGGCGGCAAATCGGCCTTGTTCCCCACCGGTTCGCTCCGATTCGATCGGCCAATGCCAGCCCAACGCGTATCGAAAAGCAGCGTCGAGACCGCCGCACTCCCAAAGGCGGGGATGGGTGGCCGCCGCGTTTTCTGAAACTCAACCCCAATCCCCGTCCTTCGCAACGCCCCCAGAATCCCGCACGTCCGGCCCACGCCGAAACTCCAACGTCGCCGCCCCCGGAATCGCGATTTCACATTTTCGCGCGGAAACGTGTGCTAGCTCACTTGCCGACCGGGGGTTGTGCCGTTATCCTTCCGCCGTTATGGTCCATGGTGGAAACAGGATTTGCTCTCGGCGCCGTTCATCATGGTGAAGTATGTCGTGGCTCGCGGCTCGGAAAATAAGTGACTCTCGGGATGTGTGGCGTCTCGCGTCCCGGACGGAAGTGCACCAGGGATTTGCTTCGTTTGTTTTCTCCGTCTTGTAAGGAGGAAGTCGTGTTCGTCAGGAACCTCTCCCGAAAGCACGCCCGAAATCGGGCTCCTCTGTATCGTAAGTTCAATTCTCAGGCAGCGGCGATTGCGCTGGCTGCCGCTGCCGCCGCTCCGGTGGTTCTATGGAGCGGGATTGCGCTGGCGAACAACGCCACCGCGGAGCTCAACCAGGCGATGGTGCTGCTGGCGAACAACGCCGCACCCACCGATCCGGAGCTCCTCGCCACCGGTGTACAGCAGTACAACGCCGGGCAGTACGAGCAGGCCCAGACCACTCTCCAGCAGGTCAAGACCGACGGCCTGCCGGAAGCGGATCGGCCCAGGCTCGCCGAGACCCTGAAGAAGGTCGAAGGCGCCCTGGCCGAACGGCAGGCCGCTCGCGCCAACTTCGAAAAGGGCGAAGCTGCGCTGGCGGATAAGAAGTTCGACGATGCGCTGAAGCTGTACAAGGCCGCATCGACGAATCCCTTTGCCGACAACGCCACCAAGGCCAAGTCCGCGTCGCAGATCGCCGTTGCCGAGGCCAACCTCAAGGCCGTCGGCACGCCCGTCGCCGCGACGCCGGACAAGACGGCCATCACCGTCGCGGATAACAAGACCTCCGCGCCCGTCCCGGCCAACGCTGAGCCCGCGCCGGCCCCCGTCGGCAAGGACAACAAGGCGTTGTACAAGGAAGCTGTCGCGGACTTCAAAGATGGCAAGCTAGACCAAGCCAAAGCCAAATTCGCCACCCTCAAGGAAGCGGGCTACACGCCGGGTCTGTTCGACCGCCGCGTCGGCTCCTACCTCGCGGAGATCGAGAAGACCCAGGCCGATCAGGCGGCCGCCGCCGCACAGCCCAGGCCGGCCCAGCCGACGCCCGGTCTGCCGCCCGGCGTGGCGGTGACCGATCCGGATACCGGCGCGACTCAGCAAAGCACGACTCCTGCGCCGACTCCCGTTGCCCCGCCCGTTGCAGATAACACCCAGCCGACTCCCGCCGCCCCGCCGCAGCCGGTGGTGGACCGTAAGATGCTTGGCGAGGCGGCTTATGACGCCGGGCGCGCCGCGTATAACCGCGGCGATCTTGCCGAGGCCCGGATGAAGTTCGCCGAAGCCCGCGAAAACGGATACAAAGCCGGCATCTTCAAGGCTTCGCCCTCGCGCTACCTCGAGATGATCGACGAGAAGGAACTGGCCTCGAAGGTCACTCCGCCCGTGGTTGTCGTCAAGGGCCCCGAGCCGGTCGTATTCCAGCCGCAGCCTGGCATGGCTCCGACCACCCAGCCGGTGTCCCCAATCGAACAGGACTTGGCCGCCACGGCCGGGTTCGACAAGATCCGCAAGGGGGTCATGGCCTATCAGTCGCAGTTGCTGGTGGAGAAAGCCCAGCAGGCCCAGAGGGAGAATCGCCTGGCCGATGCGTACGTGCTCTATCGCGACGCCGTTGCGGCCGATCCGGCCAACGAGGCGGCCCGTCGCGGCGCCAACGACATGTACGTGCTGGTAAAAGGCGGCGCCGACACCAACCTCATCGAGCGCGAAACACAGAATATCATGACCGTTCAGCGGATCGTCCGCTACCAGTTTGATCTAGCGATTACCGAAGCCCAGGACGCGATCGCCAAAAAGGATTTTAACAAGGCCCAGGCGGCCATCGACCGCGCCCGCGTGGCCGCGGAATCACGCCCCGACGTCTGGCCCACGGGCGAATTGACGAATTTCAATTCGACCATCGCCAAGACGCAACTCGCCGCAAATCGTACCAAGGAAGAGACCACGGCCCAGGCAAACCTGACCGAGGCCCAGAAAGTGCGGCAGGAGTCGCTCGACCGCGAGCAGCAGGAGATCCTCGAACGCCGCCGCACGGTGATCCAGCTTGTCAAGACCTCGCAGCAACTCACCCGTGAAGGGCAATTCAAGAAGGCCCAGGGCGTCATCAATCAGATTCTGACGCTCGATCCGACCAACGATTACGCGATCGGCGTGCGGCAACTCGTGGGCGATCAGGTCGTCATCGCCGAGCAGCGCGAAATCCGCGAGGAATTCGAGACTCAATACCAGAAGCAGCTCAACTCCGCCGAGGAGCGCAAGATCCCGTATCTCGAAGTGATGCGCTATCCGGATAACTGGCCGGACATCGCCGACATGCGCGACCGCGAAGTGGCGGCCGAGCGCGGCGGCAAAGGTGGGGCCGACCTGCAGATGCAGGCTACCCTCGACAAGCGGCTCCAGGAACTCCGCTTCGATGGCATCGCCCTGGCCGATGTCATCGACTTCCTCCGCGACGTCAGCGGCGCTAATATCGCCGTCAACTGGAAGACAATCGAGGCGGCCGGCGTCGAAAAGACCGCCCCGGTCAGCGTGCGTCTGCGCGACATCAAGTTCGCCAAGGCGCTGACGACCATCCTCTCCGACGTCGGTGGCGGCAACGTCAAGCTCGGCTACACCATCGACGAAGGCGTCATTACGATCTCGACACTTGACGACCTCAACAAGAACACGCTCATTAACGTCTACGATATCAGCGACCTGCTGGTGATTCCGCCGGCCTTTGTCGCGCCCCCGGACTTCGCCGTTTCCTCCAACGGCAACGGCGGCGCCAACCGCGGTGGCGGCGGTGGCGGCGGCGGTGGCGGTGGCGGCCGCGGCGGCGGTGGTGGCGGTGGCGCTGGCGGGTTTGGCGGCGGTGGCGGCGGCGCTGCCGGTGGCGCCAATAATGCCAGCAACCAGCAGCGCACCGATCAGCTCGTCCAGGACATCACCAATCTCATCAAGGAAACCGTCGACCGCGAATCGTGGGTTGACAACGGCGGCAAAGTCGGCCAGCTCAAGTTCCTCTCGGGCCAGCTCATCGCCACGCAGACCGCTGAAAACCATCGCCAGATGGTCGGCCTGCTCGACAAGCTTCGCGAGTCCAAGGCCATTCAGGTTTCCATCGAAACCCGCTTCCTGACGGTGCAGCGAAACTTCCTCGAGGACATCGGCGTTGACGCCGACTTCATGTTCAACATCAACAACCCCAACCATTTCAGCCCGATCAGCGTGCAGCAGACCACCAACACGTTCACGCAGAACCCGACGACCGCAGTTCCCGGCACCATCGCCGGCTCCGGCACGCAGACCACACCAGGCATTTCGGTCCAAGGCAGCTTCCTCGACCAGTTCCAGGTCAATTTCCTGGTCACTGCCACGCAGGCGACCACCAACTCGACCATCGTCACCGCTCCGCGGGTGACAGTCTTCAACGGCCAGCAGGCATTCATTGTCAATGGAGCCCAGCAGGCATATGTCTCCGACCTCGAAGCCGTCGCCGGACAGGGCGTCGGCCTGTTCAACCCGATCGTCGACACCGTGACCAGCGGCGTCCGGCTCGTGGTTCAGCCGACGGTGTCGGCCGACCGCAAGTACGTCACCCTGTCGTTGCAGCCGGAAGTCTCGCAGCTCGTTGCCCTGGTGAACTTCCCGGTGTACGGCGTCCAGCAGAACAATAACAACAACAACAACGGCAACAACAACAACAACAACCAGTCCCAGGCGTTCCAGGGGCAAATCCAGTTGCCCCTGATCAATCTGACCTCGGTGAACACGATCGTGTCGGTCCCCGACGGCGGCACCCTGCTGCTCGGCGGCCAGACCTGGGCCGGCGAAGTCGAGAAGGAATCGGGCGTCCCGATCCTGTCGAAGATCCCGATCATCAAGCGGCTGTTCACCAACAAGTCCATGGCCAAGGACGAACAGGTTCTGCTGATCTTGGTCAAGCCGACGATCATCATCCAGCGCGAGGTCGAGCAGCAGCAGTTCCCGCAAATCAACTCGAAGGCGACCGGCAGGTAAGACGGCTGCTTCAATAACCGATCACATGCAGACGGCGCCAGTCATGGCGCCGTCTGTGTTTCTAATGCTCGCAGACGGCGGGAACGCCGGCGCTGCTGGGCCACTCAAGAAAAAACCCCCGGCCCAGGTGGCAGGGGGTTCGTCAATGACTATCAAAGGAGCAGGTCAGGCCATTCGCCGACGCCGTAGCAGACCCAGGGCCCCGACGGCGAGCAGCGACAGGGAAGCGGGCTCGGGAACAGCGGTATAGTCATAGGTCACGGTGACCTGCGCCGAGGCTTCGGTGTTGAACT
>JBEKVL010000375.1:0-6620 GCA_049514055.1 Tepidisphaeraceae bacterium
CCATCAGGGCGCGCAGTCTGTCCGCGCAGATCGCGGCGGTTGTCGCGGCATCCATCAGCTGATCGGCCGCTTGCGCAAGCTGCTGAGCTGTCTCCGGAACCACTGTGATCTCCACGTGTTGTTGCCGCCCGCGGAGGGCAGAACCCCCTTCCTGAACCGGCCCGAAGAGTTCAGGTCGCATCACGAAGCGCGGGGTCTCATCCGCTGGGCCTGCATCCAAAAGGGCCAGAATTCGGCTAAAAGCACGGCAACCAGATGCAGGATCGGCGGCTACGCGGCCGAGGATGAACACGCAGTATCGCTCGTAAATCATAGTTTACAGACTCAGCGGTCAGCGACCGTTACCGTCGCGACATGCTGGGAGACGAGCTGAGGAAAGCCCGCCTGAAGGCCGGTCTGACGCAAGCGCAGGTTGCTGCTCGGGCTCGGATTTCCCGGGAATACGTCAGCCAGCTCGAACGAAATCGACAATCGCCCACCGTGGACATGTTGCTCCGGGTCTGCGCGATGCTCAAGGTGTCTGCGTCGCGGTTGATCGCGAAGGTCGAGAAGGCTGGCCCGGGGAATCGGCCATCGGCGGAAGGGGCCTCCCTCAGCCGCCTCAGCCACAACAGGTGAAGGCGGCTGGTGCCGGATGTGGGCGGCGCAGCGATTGGCCGGACCCTTTTCGGTCGGTTATCATGTCAGGCGGGCGTAGCGCCCCATGAGATGGAGGCTGGCATGGCCACGGCCGAACAACTCAAGGCCCTGATCAGGAGCCACAACGGCGGCGACGATGAGCACTTCCGCGCCATCGCCATGCAGATCGCCGCCGCCTCCGCCAAGAAGGGCGACACGCAGCTTGCCCAGGAACTCCGGCAGTTGCTGGACGAGGCGCAACGGAAACAGACGCCTGTGGGTTTGCCCCGCGCGGTCCCCATTGCCCGGCCGGCCGGCGAATTGGCGGGCTTGGTGACGGCCAGCTACCCCAACGTCCGGCTTGCCGACATGGTCCTCTCGGATTCGGTTCGATCCCAACTGGAGGCGCTGATCGGGCAGTACCACCAGCGGGATCTTCTGCGATCGAACGGTTTGGCACCCAAGCGGAAGCTCCTGCTCATTGGCCCCCCCGGCTGCGGCAAAACCATGTCGGCAAGCGCCATCGCCGGCGAGTGCGGTCTGCCCCTGATGTTCGTTCAGTTGCACAGTCTGATCACCAAGTACATGGGTGAGACGGCCGCCAAGCTGCATTTGGTATTTGACGCCATGATTCAGACGCATGGCGTGTATCTCTTTGACGAGTTCGATGCCATTGGCGCTGAACGGGGCACGCGAAACGACGTTGGCGAAATCCGCCGCGTGCTCAATTCGTTCCTGCAATTCTTGGAGCGGGACGACTCGGAGAGCATCATCATCGCCGCCACGAATTTCGCTCGCATGCTGGATACGGCGCTGTTCCGCCGATTTGACGACATCGTGAGCTACGAGCTGCCATCGGCGTCGATGGTGCGCACGCTCGTGGAGAACCGCCTCACGGTGTTCGACCTCTCGGGGCTCAAGTGGCGGCAGATCGTCGCGGCCGCTAGCCGGCTGAGCCACGCCGAAGTCACCCGAGCGTGTGAAGAGGCTGCCCGCAAAGCGGTGCTGGCCACTACGCGAACCATCACCTCCGACAGCCTTCAGCGTGCTTTGAAGGCCAGGCATCATCTCTCGTCTCGACGCGGCAGCAAGGAAATACCCCGGCGATGAGCGATCTGTCCCATCTTCGACTGGAGAACACAGCCACCGCTCTTCCGTACACATCGCCGCAAGGCGGGGGCGGCGATTTCCCTCTGCCCCCGCGCGACCGTGGTCCTCACTCCCAAAAGCTCATCGGCGAGGTCCAGCAGGCCAAAGCAGAGGTCGACGCAGTCCGCCAGCAGCATCCTGGCGCTCTCGCCGCGCGACCAAGGGGCGTTTGTGGCGGATGCGGCCGGGCGGCTTGTTCCGCCGGCGCTTGATGCTCCGGCCGTGTGCCTGCTGGATACGGGGGTCAACCGCCAGCATCCCTTGATCGAGCCGGTTCGGGCTGCCGGCGATACGCAGGCGGTGCAACCCGCATGGGGCGTTGCGGATCACGATCGAGACCAGCATGGCACGGGCATGGCAGGCATCGCTGCCTACCGATGCCTGACGGATGTCTTCAACAGCACCGGGCCGATTCAGTTGCGCCATCGTCTGGAATCCTTGAAGCTTCTGCCGCCGCCCCCGCAAGCGAATGAACCGGACGTGTATGGCTGGGTCATGCAACAGGCCGTCGCCAAAGCCGAGATACAGGCGCCGCAACGCAATCGCGCGATCTGTATGGCCGTCACCGCTGATGATCGCGACCAGGGCCTGCCTTCCTCCTGGTCAGCGGCCGTCGATCAGATGTGCGCAGGTGAACTCGACGGCGAGCCGAAGCTTACGTTCATCTCCGCCGGCAACTACAACGCGGTGCTGGGGAATGCAGAATACGTCTACCCGGATTGGAATGTACAGCATGCCGGTGTTCAGGATCCCGCGCAGGCGTGGAACGCGCTAACGGTGGGCGCGGATACCGAGAAGGTTCTGATCCACGATCCCGCGTTCCGCGGCTGGCAGGCGATCGCGCCGGCGGGCGACCTGACGCCGTCGAGCCGAACTTCATTGGCGTGGCCGGCCGAGAATTACGATTGGCCGATCAAGCCGGACATCGTGATGGAGGGAGGCAACTACATCACCGACGGCCACAACCGCGACTCGTGCGTGGATATGGCGCTGCTGACCACCATCGTTCACCCCTCGGGTCGGCTCCTCTCGCATATGCAGGATACGAGCGCAGCGACAGCGGAGGCAGCCCGGCTGGCGGCAATCATCTGGAGTTACTATCCCAAGTTGTGGCCGGAGACGGTGCGCGGCTTACTGATCCACTCGGCGCAGTGGACGCCGGCGATGCTTGCCCGGTTTCCGGGCAACAGCAAGAGCGAGGTCCAGCGCCGACTGCGCTGTTTCGGGTACGGCGTGCCCTCGACGCAACGTGCTCTCTGGAGTGCGGAAAACGCGGCGACTCTGATCTTCGAGGGCGAGCTTCAGCCGTTTCAGAAAGTCGCTGGCGAGTACAAGACGAAAGAACTGCACCTCCATCGCATCCCGTGGCCGACGGACGTGCTGCAGGAACTTGGTGAGATCAATGTGACCATGCGGGTCACACTTTCGTACTTCATTGAGCCAAGCCCGGGTCGGCGCGGGTGGGGAGAGAAGCGCCGTTTCCAGTCACACGGCTTGCGATTCGATGTCATCAGTCCGCTGGAGACCGAAGAGCAGTTCACGCGGCGCATCTCGCGGGCCATGTGGGAGGAGCGCGACCAGCGCCCGGATAATGTGCCGGAAATGCGCAACTGGGTTGTCGGCAGCAGAGGCCGTACGCGCGGCTCGGTCCATTCAGACTGGTGGACGGGAACGGCGGCCGAACTGGCGAGTTGTGGGACGCTCGCAGTCTACCCCAATCGCTGTCGGTGGAGAATCACTGCCACGGGGTTCCGCTTCACCGAGCCCTGGGGGAAGTATGGTGTCCGTCTTGGTGGTGCGGGACGCCCACGGACCTGGGGTTGGTGCTCGCGGTGCCAATGGACTCGTTGTCACGTCATCGAGAAGCGTTGGACGGAGTAGCAGAATTGTTCTGCACGTCATCTTGTGCGGCGGGCTGATCGACACGAACGTCAGCAATCGACAGCATACATGCCAAGAAACAGATCCAGATCGCCTGGGAACAGGCGGTGATTCCCGATCCCGCAATCCATCTCCTCACTCCGCAACTGGTCGTCCCAGCGGTCCCGAGGGCACCGGTCGTGCCGTCGACTCCATTGTGTAACGCGAGGCCGGGACAGCGAAGGTGCATCCACGGGAAGGTGCAACTCCAACTTGCCGCTGTCCTGCAAGAGGCCAATCACCATGGCGACACCACTCTGGGAAGCACTCGTCCAAGGCCGGTTCTGGGGGTAGACTATGATCATGCCCTCGACATACCGCATCCGTCCCGCCACCAACGCCGACTCGTCATCGGTCCAGACGCTCATCTTTGGCGTGTTGCGCGAGTATGGCCTGAAAGCCGATCCTTTGAGCACGGATGCCGATCTCGATGACCTTCAGGCACACTATTCCCGGCGTGGTGGCAGCTTCAGCGTTCTGGAGACCGGGGATGGCAAAGTCATCGGGACGGTCGGCATCCAGCCGCGGGCGCCAGGGGTCTGTGAGCTGCGGAAGATGTACCTGAGCCGCGAGCATCGGGGAAGAGGCCTGGGAAGAAGGTTGCTGGACCATGGACTGGCTGAGGCCAGGCGCCTGGGGTTTGGCCGGGTGGTGCTGGAAACGGCGTCTGTGCTCAAGGAGGCCATCCGACTGTATGAGCAATACGGCTTCCGGCGATACCAGCCAGAGCATCTGGTTCCACGGTGTGATCAGGCGTACTGCCTCGACCTGGGAGAACCAGAAGCAACGTAATCCACCGGTCGACGTTCGGGCGGCGGCCGATCCGCTGAACAGGGTTCATCATTTGGACACGGTGAGCCGCACGCTTGGCTCCGGAGACTCTCGTTGCGCTCCCATCACGCCGACTTGCGCAACAACGCCGCGTCCCCCGGATCGCGTGGTGCCTTGAGCGACTTCCGCTTTGACTTCGCCTCATACAACCGCTTGTCGGCCGCGGCCATCAGGTCTTCAAGCGTCGGCCGGGCGAGTTCAGAGATACTTGCCATACCGATGGAACATCCCGGCGGATATGCCAGCTTGGTGTTGCGTCCAAGCGCGTCCAGCAGCATTTCCAGCCGCCGCTTCACCGCGAGCCCGCCCTGGACGGAGGTTTCCACCAGGGCAATGACGAACTCATCCCCTCCACAGCGGAACGGCAGGTCGATTGGCCGGACGGTCGACCGGATGACGTGTCCGACATCCCGGAGGAACTCATCGCCGGCGGCGTGGCCGTTGGTGTCGTTGAGGAATTTGAAATTGTCCAGATCCAGCATCAGGATCGTCAGGTCCGCACGTTTGGCCACGGCCTGTTCAAACGCCTGCGGCAAGTGCCGGTCGTACGATCGGCGATTGAGCAGCCCGGTCATTGAATCGCGGGTGGCCTGGTTCTGAAGCGAGTTGTATTTGTGTTCGACGGCCGCCGTGCGCTGGGCGACACGCTGCGCCATCTCAAGCCGAATCCGGGCCATCTCGTGTTTCTGTTGCCGCAGATCGTGCAGGATGTCGTGTATCGCCCCGGCCAGGGATGCCAGCGGCCCGGTGAACGCCGACAGAGTCTCCAGCGGTTCCCGCCCGGCGTGGACTTCACGGGTGAGTTGGTCCAGCGCATGGACGGGGTGTCGCCACAGGTGCATATGGCTCAGCAGCACCGTCAACCCGATGAGGAGTAGCACGACGCCGATCAGGATCATGCCCGCCATGGACATGACCAAGGTGGAGGGCATCCACCGGCGCACATAGACGCCAGCGGCGAAAGTCCCCAGGAAAGCCGCCAGCACAACGACCGCGAATAACGCCCGCGGCCAGACCGGCCGTCGCCGCGGCGCTGCGTCCGCAGGCGCGGATTCATCGTGGACCATGTCGCGCTCCGATACCATCGGGGATGATATCGAATAGATTGTCCTGCCTGTCAAACCAGCGATAATCTCGTGTCTCCGAGCTTGTCAAACCGCCGCGGACGGGGTGCAATGGCCGGAACATGTGCTGGCAATTCCTGTTATTGGCTCTCCTCGCTGTGACGCACGGAGCGGCCGCGCAGATCGGTGCGGACCTGTCCGATTCGATCTCCAGGCCGCAACCGGAAGAATCTCCGTACTCCTCGTACTGGGATCCGGCCGTGCTCAACCTGCTTCGCGGGAATTTCTCCTGGACGATCGGCGGGCCGCTCCTGTGGGCGGAGCAGGACGACCCCGACACCGCGAGCCTGCGGCAACCAACGACGGTTCAGTTGCAGGGCCGCTGGCACATGTTCATGGTCACAGGCAAGCCCGGGCGGCCGCACCGGATCGAACATGTGGCCGGGGCGAAACTGGAAGCTCTGCAATCCGCCGGCCGGACGGTTCTGAATCTGGGCGTGGAGGATGTATCCTGTCCACAGGTGTTCTACTTCGAGCCGGCCAAACGCTGGTTTCTCATCTTCCAGAAGCTCGATGCGACTCAGAAGCCGGCCGTGCGGCCGATGTACAGCACCAGCGACGACATCGCCGATCCCAAGTTGTGGACCAGCCCGAAGCAGCTTGGGATTCCCTATCCGCAATTCGACTCGCTCTGGCGTGATTTCTGGGTGATCTGTAATGATGAAGACGCATATTTGTTCTATACGACCACCGATGGGCGCGTGTACCGTTGCCGCTGTGCCATGGACCAGTTCCCCATGAAATGGGGCCCGCCGCTGCTGACGCTCAAAGGCGATTTCGTCTCCTCGGCGCACGTCTACCGGCTGAAGAAACTGCGGCGGTATCTGATGGTGGTGGAATCGGCCGACTTGCACAGGCGGTACGTCAAGTCGTACATCAACACGCGGCTGGATGAGGGTTGGGATGACCTGTGCACATCGCTTGCCAAACCCATGGCCGGCGGCGCCAACGTCAGGCTGGTGACGCCCGCGACGCCGC
>JBEKVL010000376.1:0-6602 GCA_049514055.1 Tepidisphaeraceae bacterium
GCACTCCGGCGACCTATGGTGCCCTGACTAATCTCCCCACCGGATTCGGCATTACTGGTGCGGCCGGCGGCGCTCCCGCGGCCGGCGCGCTGATTGGCCCGGGCGGCGAGATACCCTGGATCGACGGCGGCGGCGGTCCCAGCACCATCTTCGACCAGCCCGATTGGCAGCAGAACACCGGCTACCCTGGCATGCGCAACACGCCCGATGTCTCCATGATTGGCGACCCGAACACGGGCGTCGCCGTGTTCAACACCACCGACTACAGCGGTTGGTCCGTCGCTGGTGGCACCAGCCTTGGCACCCCCATGTTCGCGGCCATGCTCACCCTGGTGAATCAGAACCGCAATGCCAACCGGCTGCCCAAACTCGGCAACACCGTTCTGCCGCGCATCTATGGTCTGGCAAATACCGGAACCAACTCCTATTTTAACGATATCAATCTCTACGGCACGGTTGGAACTACCGCCGTCTATCCGGCGACCGATGGCTGGGATTTTGCCACCGGCTGGGGTTCGCCCAAGGGCAACGCTCTGATCTTCGCGCTCTCGCAGAACAATACCCGACCCGTCCAGCCCTTCAGTGCAGGCACACTCACCTTCACCGGCCGGGCCAGTGTTAACGCAGTTGATCCCAACGCCTCCTCCGGCAGCACGTCCAGCACCACGAGCGGAACGAGCAGTTCGGGCGGAACGAGCAGCCTGGGCCAGGGCACAAGTCTCTTTGGCCTCCAGTACCTGAGCTTCAAGGGCCGGGCACGCTACTACGGCAACCTCACCCTCCAGCTCGATCCCGTGCATATGTCCCAGGTCTTCTCCAGCGCTTCCGTCGGGAGTTCCAGCAGCAGTAGCAGCAGCAGCGGCACTGGCGGCGCAAGCGGCACAACGACGACCACGGTTCAGGGCCTCGTCGATATCTTTGGTATCGACCCTGAAACAGGCAACGCCGCTCCCACTGTCATCGGCACCGGCGGCGCAGCAACCACCACCGGCACGCCGGTTATCCTGTACCGCAACGGAAACACCATTACCGGTTCCGCCTATTACCTCGTTCAACTAAGTGCCACCCAGAGTGGTGGCACCAACACGGGTGGCACCACGGGCAACAATACGGGCAACAACACGGGTACGGGAACAAACCAATCGACCACGCCGACAAACACAGCCCAAAGCCTCACCTACGGCGGCTCCATCACCATAACCGGATCCATCGACAAGTATGGCAAGATCAAGCTGACGTTTATCAATGTCCACGCCTACGGCGACTTCGATCCGCGCACCGGCAACGAAATCGGCGGTGTTGCCTTCAAGAACATTTTCAACACCGACACCGGCGGCATCGTCATGACCGGCAGTGCCACCGCCTGAGGCGGCCGTGCCTTCGTTGAATAACAGCCAGGTCCTCCGGGACCTGGTTTTCTTTTTGCGCGCTGGCGACCCATGATTCACGCGTCTCGAAACCGGCAACATGGCCCGCTCTCGCCGGTACAAACCCCCGGAACCCTTCAAGGAGAAACAACCATGACGATTCGCCCGATCCTGGCCGTCTCTTTACTCGCCGCGCTCTGCCTCAATGCCGGAGCAGCCATGGCCGACGAGGAACTCGCGCTGTTCAACGGCAAGGACCTTGCCGGCTGGAAGCTGCGGAACGTCGACCGCACCGACACCTACAAAGTGGTCGCCGATGTCAAGCTCAACCAGGCCGACCCCACCAAGCTGATCGGCGAAGGTGAAGGCGCCGAGGGCAAGGGCATCATGTTTCGCCAGCCTGTGGCCCACGGCTCGGACATCATCAGCGAGAAGACTTTCGGCGACTGTGAGATTCATGTCGAACTGATGGTCGCCAGGGGCAGCAACTCGGGGATATACCTCATGGGGCAATATGAGGTGCAGGTGCTCGACAGCTTCGGCATCCCCGACGACAAGATCAATGCCGGCGATAATGGCGCGATCTACGGCGCCACCAAGCCATTGAAAAATGCCTCCAAGGCCCCGGGCGAGTGGCAGACATACGACATCGTCTTCCAGGCCCCGCGCTTCGATGCGGCCGGCAAGAAGACCGCCAACGCGAAGGCCATCAGCGTCACGCTCAACGGCGTCGAGATTCAGAAGGATGTCGAGATCAAGGGCCCCACCGGTGGCCAGCTTCCCGGCGGCGAAAAAGCCACCGGCCCGCTCATGCTCCAGGGCGACCATGGCATCGTGGCATTCCGCAACATCCGGGTGAAGACGAAGAACTGATGGTGACCAGCGGGGTACACCACGCCACGCGACGGAAACCCCCGCAGCTCCTGTTTTCGGGTTTCGGATTTCCCGGCCGCCGGCCGGGCGATCAATCCCACCGGAACACGCCCTTGCCCCAGGCATAGAAATATGCCACCAGTAGAATGGCCACGAAAACGAGCATTTCAATCAGCAACAGGCCTGCTCCGCCGATCCGCCCGACCACAGCATCGGGGAAGAGGGTCGCCCAAGGGTAGAAAAACACGATTTCCACATCGAAAACCAGGAAAATCATGGCCACGATGTAGAAACGCACGTTGAATCGCCGGCGCGTGTCGCCCACGGGAACCATGCCGCTCTCGTAGGTCGATTCCTTGCCTTTGCCCGTGCGGCTCGGGCCGATAATGATCGAGGCCACGATCGTCATGGCCGAAAAACCCACGCCGATGACGACGAGCAGCATGACGGGCAGCCAGGCGCTGCGGGGGTCGGATTGTGAAAGAAACTGAAACATGTTTGCTCATCCAAACCTGACGCAGCGGACGTTGTGGTGCAGGCTTCCAGCCTGCATTCGGGCATGTGCAGTCTGGAAGCCCGCGCCGTGCCACAGCACCACGGCCACGATGATGTAGGGCCCGCTTCAGCGGACGCGGCGAATAGCGAAGTCTAGCCGGGCCATTGGCAAAGACAAGACGGCGGGGGAAATGACCAGGGCCATCGCATTTGCGTGTTCGGCGCAGGTTAGGATTGCACCACGGCATCGGACGTGGTAAGTTGTGGACGTGTAACCGCGGAGCTTCGCAATCAAGCTGTCTTCAACCCTGATAGGAGCTGGCGCATGGACGCTCCGGCGACCGATTGTCTGTTGCGCCTTTTCCGAAGCATTCACGATCCCCGCGCGGCCAGTGTCCGGCATCTGCTGAGTGATCTCCCGACCACCTCCATCCTCGCCGTTGTGCGGGGCCGAGGGCTGGGTCGCGGTGGAAACCTGGGGCCGCGGCAACCGCGAATGGCTGGAGACGTTCCTGGAACTCCCCCACGGCATCCCCACACATGACACCTTCGACCGCGTCTTTACCAGGCTCGATGCTCCCATGGCAGGGTGTCCTGCAACGTCAAACACGGGAACGATCGACGTCGCTCATCCCCAATCCCTGCTGTTGCCGGCGAACCATGTCCGCATACGAACCGCCACGCCGCAGCAGTTCGTTGTGCGTACCCACTTCGCGGATTCGCCCGTCTTCCATGGCGACGATCATGTCCGCCAGCGTCACCGTGCTCAGCCGGTGCGCGATCACAAATGTCGTGCGGCCTTTGAACAGCTCGGCCAGCGATGCCTGTATGAGTTGTTCGCTTTCGCTGTCCAGGTTGCTGGTGGCTTCGTCCAGAATCAGGATTTGGCGGTCGGCGTGGATCGCCCGGGCAATGCTCAGTCGCTGTTTCTGCCCGCCGGAGAGCCGGAAACCCCGCTCTCCCACGATCGTCTCGTAGCCTTCCGGCAGCGCCTCGATAAACTGGTGCGCATTGGCGCGGCGGGCCGCATCAATAATCTGCGTCATCGTCGTGCCAGGCCGGCCATAGGCGATGTTCTCGCGGATCGTCCCGTCGAACAGGAACGTCTCCTGCTGCACGATTGCCAGCCGCCGGCGATAACTCGTCCATCGCGTACATCGCAAGTCCACCCCGTTCACCTTGATCGCCCCGGCAGTCGGATCGTGGAACCGGGCGATCAGGTCGGTCAGCGTGGTCTTCCCCGCGCCGCTGGGACCCACCAGCGCCACGACCGAACCGGCCGGCACCACCAGGCTCACATCCCTGATCACCGGGAATCCGGGCTCATACTCGAACTGGACATTCTCCAGCCGGATCTCTTCCATCTGTGAAGGCGCGTCGACCGCATTCTCGGGATCGGTCTGGTGCTGATCCATCGCCAGCACGTCGAACACCCGCTCGGCCGCCGCCAGCCCGCGCTGGGTCTGCGAGATCGACGCGACGATCTGCCACACCGGCTCCAGCAGCAGCGAGGAATATATCTGGAACACGAAGATGTCGCCCAGCTTCGCGTACTGGCGCAGCACCAGGTAGCCGCCGAACCAGATGATCAGCAGGTTCACCGAGGGAATCAGCAGTCCCCACCCGGCTTCCATCACCATTTGCAGCCGCCGGGCCCGCAGCAGCGTTCTCACCACGTTGTGGCGGCCCCGCGCATGCTCCAGTTGCTCGCGAACCTCGCGCCCAAACGCCCTGACGACGCGCACGCCCCCGAACGCCTCGCCGACTCGTCCGTCCACGGTCGCGCGATCGGCTTGGGCCGCGCGGTACAGCGGTTTGATCTTCCTGAGCCAGAACAGGCTCAGCGCCACCAGCGGCGGAACCATCACCAGCGCCGTGACCGCCAGCCGCCAGCTCAGCAGGCACAGCACCGTGACAGTCAGCCCAACGCGAACCACGGCGGCCGCCGGGCCAATCAGCGCCGCGTTCGCCAGTCCGCTCGCTTCTTCCACGTCCCCCGAAAGCCGTGAGACGATTCCACCGGTTTTCAGTCTCGCCAGGAACCCCAACGGCAGCCGGATCATCTGCTCGAAAAGCCGGCGTGACAGACGCAGATTGAGCCTGGCATCGAGCACGGCTACGCCGTATCGCTGTATCGAATCGAGTGCCTGCTTGACGATCAGGATGCCCAGCGCCAGCCCTCCCAGCAGATTCAATCGCCACACCCGGCGCGCCCAGGCTTCGGAAGCATCGATCAGCACGCCATTGATCACCTGCCGAATGACCAGCGGCCAGAGCATATCAACGCCCGCGATGACAATCGCCAGCAGCGTGAGTGTGCCCAGCTTCCACCGATGCGGCCAGAGCCACTGTCGGTATTCGCGCAGATATCCCTTCCCGCGTGCAGCGGTCTTCGTCATCGTCTGCCCATCCGCGCCAATGTCCGGCCAGAATCTCACCAAAGCTCAGAATAACCGTCGCCAAAACGCCTGGCAAGCCGCCGCATCCGGGTCGCCGCAACCACGCAAACGCCCATCTTTCCGGGAACGTCGTTGTGACTACAAACCGTCATCCTGAGCGTACTCGCGAAGGATCTGGCTATGAAGTCCAAAACCGGATGCTTCGCGAGTACGCTCAGCGCGACAACTCTTGTCATGTTAGCAGTTTGCGACTTGCCCGGGTTTCCGGGCACACCCGCCACAACAGATTTGCCGCGCAGGATCACTGGACGCATGGCGTACTCCTACCAGACAGCCATGACCAAGGACGTTCCAAGGTCGATGGAAGTCAAGAACAGCTTCCCGAAAGGAGCCTTATCATGTTCCGCTCTCTCAAAACACTGCTGGCGGCCACAGCACTGTGCGTATTGGCCGGTCTGATCCTTCCCTCTTCCTGGCATGCCGCCGACGGCGGCAGTAATAATGGTGGCGGCTACGGCGGACAGTTTACCCGCGCGATCACCTTCATCACCCACCTCGTCCATGCCGACGGCCCTCTGGCCGATGGCGAGCCCGGCAGCGGCAACAGCGGCGGCTACGGCGGCAAGAAAGTCCTGCCAATGGCCAATATCGCTTTCGCCGGTGATAACACGCCCGGCAGCGGCAACAGCGGCGGCTACGGCGGAAAGTAGCCCGCCTTGCAAGAGCAACTCGCCGGTTTCCTGCTCGTATCTGTCACGCCCAGTCGCTTATCCCCAACTCAACAGCCGCCGATCTTCTGTTCGGCGGCTGTCGGCCATTTCACGAATACCGCACGACAGGCCTGAAGAGGTCAATCCGCGTCCGATCGTCGCTCATCGTCAACGGGCCAGCCTCGCACCAGCAGTGTCCGGCAAATGGAAAGAACTGCACTCCCACGATCAACTCCGCCGGCAAACCCGCCGCCCGGGCCAGCGCCCAGCAGCACAGCGCACGCTCCTTGCACTCAACCCGAATCCAGTGCCTCGCCGCCGCTCCCCGCACCGCGTCGTCCACCGCCTGTGCGATAGCGCGCTCATCGGTTGCCCCATCCTTTGCCGGCTGGCGCCAGAATCGCTCCCAGGCTTCCAACGTCGGCGTCCACCGCAGCAGCGCCAAAGACAAGCGCGCCACCGCCAGCATCAGCCACGCCCGGCTTCGGAGCGACAGCACACCGCCGCTTACCAACGGAAGGAACAGCGCCATCAGCAGCCATGCCAGCGGCCTGCGAATCCGATACTTCACCGGCCGCCTGTCCCGCCGATATACCATCCCTTTCTTCTCAAAATCCCCCAGCATCGCATCACAGTCCGCCCTCACTTGCCTGGGATCGGCCTTATACTTGTCCGCCACCTCGGCAACGGCAATCACCACGCCGCGCTCCAGCACACGCTGGAGCAGCGCCGCCCCGGTACACGGAAGCGAATAGACT